>JAAXJP010000668.1 GCA_012269805.1 Rubrivirga sp. | reverse complement strand
GCCCTGTACCCCGTCTTTGGGGAAGGCGCGGGGCGCATATCCAGTGGACTCTTGGCGGCTCTCTACGTGATGGCCATCGCTGGCGTGCTCCTCATGGAGGACGGGACTCGCCTCGCCCTCCGGCGCCTCACCGTTCTGGTGGTCGCCGGGTCTGTGCTCGCCACGGCGACGTTCCATCCCTGGTACGGCGTTCCAGCTCTGATGACGTTGCCGTTATTGGCACACAAGAAATGGTTACTGTGGTTGGTAGGGTGGGCCCCGGCAGCCTATCTCGGGTACGAATGGGAGCCGGCATTTCTCCTCTCTACCGCCCTGGGCTGGGGAGGGGCGGCCATGCTGCTCGTCGCGCGTGGCCCCCGGAGGGCGCTCCGTCCCAAGGCCAGTCGCTGAGCCGATCGAGCAACTCGGCAGCGTCTGTCGTGGCAGCAGGGAGCCACAGCGCGCCCTCGTAGCGACGGTACCACGTGAGCTGTCGCTTCGCGTAGCGGCGGGTGTTCCGCTTGATGAGGCGGACCCCCTCGGCCAACCGGCGCTCCCCGTCCAGCACTGGGAGGAGCTCACGGTATCCGATCGT
This sequence comes from Rubrivirga sp., assembly GCA_012269805.1. Classification (GTDB taxonomy): domain Bacteria; phylum Bacteroidota; class Rhodothermia; order Rhodothermales; family Rubricoccaceae; genus Rubrivirga. The sequence continues at coordinate 3,910 of JAAXJP010000668.1, read as the reverse complement.
CGCCTCCAGTGTCTGCCGCGCCTCGGCACCTCGCTGGGCAAGGCGCGCCGCCTCGTCGAGCAAGCCCGCGGCCATCATCTGATCCACTCGCGCCTCAATGCGTGAGTACAGCTCTTCTCTCGGTCGGTCCAGCACGACGAGACGGCTCGGGACGGCGCCCTGCCTCTCGGACCAATGCTCCGACGGGCGGCGGCCCGTCTCGCGGAGCACGCCGACCCAGCGGACCAAGCGATGCGTCTTTGTGGGATCGAGCGTAGCCGCGGCCTCCGGATCCGCCGCCTCGAGTTCGCGGAACAGGTCGGCTGCCCCGTCGGGCGTTGCAGCTGCCGCTAGAAGCTCCGCCTCGACGGCTCGGGATACCGGGGGGGCATCCGGCATCCCATGCACGATCCCGTCCACGTACATCGTGGACCCACCTGCGACGACGACCGGCCGGCCGCGAGAGTGAATGTCCGTTATCGCATCTATGACCCACTCCAAAAACCCACCGGCCGTAACCCGGACTCCGAGGTCAAGGCGATCGAGCAGGTGATACGGGACCTGGGCCCGTTCAGCTGCTGAGGGTTTGGCCGTGCCGATGTCGAGGTCGCGGTACACCTGCCGGCTGTCCGCGGAGACGATTTCCGCGCCGACGCGCTGGGCGACGCGGTGGGCGAGGGACGACTTGCCGACCGCCGTCGGGCCCGCGATGACGAGGACCGGCGGCCGTGTCACGAGAGGGCGTTCCACGCCTCCATGCCACCTCGAAGTGAGCGCGCGCGGAGCCCTCGCTCACGAAGCAGGCGCGCCCCGACGGCCGACCGACCTCCGGACGCGCAGTACACTACGACCTCTCGGTCCCGGACATCATCGAGTTCGAAGGCGCGAGCCTCCAGTTGGCTGAGGGGGATCAGCCGGCCCCCAATGTTGTCCGCGTGGTGTTCGGATGCTTCCCGGACATCCACGAGAACGGGTGGGTCCGTCTCGTCCCAGGCGCGGAGCTCGGCCACGGTGATCTCAGGGGGTTCGGCACGGCTGTCCCTCGGTGCTCGTCGGGCTGGTGCGTCGCCACACGCCGGGCATTGGGGGTCGCGGTGGACCGCGATCTCCCGAACGTCCATGGTCAGCGCGTCGATCATCAGAAGGCGGCCGACGAGCGGCGTTCCAATCTCTAAGAGCCACTTGAGAGCTTCAGCAGCCTGCAGCGTGCCGAACAGCGACGGGACGACCCCGAGCACTCCACCGTCCTCACAGTTGGGGATCAGGTCGGGGGGCGGAGGATCAGGGAAGAGACAGCGGTAGCACGGTCCAGTGTCCGTCCCGAAGACCGAGATCTGCCCTGAAAACTGGCTCACGGAGGCGAATACGTTCGGCGTCCCCGTCCGTACCGACGCGTCGTTGACGACGTATCGGGTCGCGAAGGTGTCCGAGCCGTCGAGTACGAGGTCGTAGTCGGCCAGGAGCGCCTCGGCGTTGGCGGCGCCCAGGCGGACCGGGTGGGCCTCGACCGTGATCTCGGGGTTGATGGCTTCGAGTCGGTCGCGGGCCGCCTCGGCTTTTGGTCGACCGACATCGCTCGTGGCGTACAGCGTCTGGCGGTGGAGGTTCGTGACGTCCACGTGGTCGAACTCGACGAACCCCACGCGCCCGACCCCGGATGCAACCAAATGATGCAGCGCAGGCGCGCCCAAGCCGCCCGCGCCGATGACCAGGACGGCGGCCTCGGCGAGCCGTCGCTGGCCCTCGACCCCGACGTCGGGAAGGCGAATCTGACGGGCATACCGGAGCGTGTCGGCGGAACTCATTGCTTTGAATCGAGAAAGTGGAGAACGACACGGGCCGCATTGCGTCCCGATGCACCCATGATGCCCCCTCCCGGGTGCATGCTGGCTCCCGTGAGGAAGAGGCCGTCGACGGGCCCGCGATAGTCGCTCAGGTTCATCGACGGACGCAGCGCAAACATCTGGTCGATTGTCATTTCGAGGTGCATGACGTTCCCTCGAAACAGGCCGAGCTCGCGCTCGAGCCAGAGGGGGTGCTGGAACAACGACCCGACGACCGAGCCCTTCGTGCCCGGCGCGTAGGGTTCGAACGTGTCGAGGATCCGCTCGGCGACCTCGTCCTCGATGGCATCCCAGGTCCGCCCTCCGGTCATCTCGTACGGGAAGTACTGGGCCCACAACCAGAGGACCTCGCCCCCCGGCGGCGCCAACGTGTCGTCGACGGCGGAGAAGCTCATGCCGACGATCGGTGGGTCCTCGGCCGGCCGGCCCTTGAGGTAGTCGGCGTAGGCGTCGTGGATCTGCTGGCGGTCGCGGCAGATCAGCTGAAGCGCGGTCCGCGACTCGATCCCCGGCGCCGCCGCGTACTCGACCGGCTTGTCGAGTGCGAGCCGCAGGATGGCCCCGAACCCGTTCCCGACTCGCATCCCGTCCGCCTCGGCGGGACGGTGCTCCCGTGGCAGCAGCCGGTCGAGCGTCTCGAGGATGTGCGTGCCCGACAGGACGGCCCGCGCCGTGATCGCGTCGCCGGCTACCTCGACGCCTTCGACTCGCCCGTTCCGAACCAGCAGGCGATCGACCGGCGCCGACGTCCGGACGTCCCCTCCGTGTGCGCGGATCATCGCGGCCAGGGCCTGCGTGAGCCCCCCCGAACCTCCCCGAGGCCGGGCCACCCCGCTCTCGTGGTACAGCGGGTGCCACAGCAAGAACGGCGCGCTCATCGCCTCGGTAGGAGGGGGGCCGCTCTGAGCCGCCATCCAGACCAGCGGGGCTTTCACCTTCTCCTCAGTGAAATACTGGTCGACCACTTCACCATACGGACGCATGATGACGGACAACGCGTTCTGCCAGTCGATCTGCGCCGACCCGCCCAGCGCGAACGTCTTGCCGAGCTCGAACGGACTCGGAGTCGATAGAAAGACGTCGCGCACCGTTCGGGAGAACGGCGCCCACGTGTCGACAAAGGTTCGGTACCGGTCGCCCTCACCGGGGAACTGTGATTCGATGTGGTGGCACGTGCGATCGACGTCCCGGTAGATAAAAAGAGACGACTCGTCCTCGTATGGAGCGAAGAACAGCGGGTCGAGCTCGAGGTACTCCAACCCATAGTCAGACAAGCCGAGCTCGTCGATGATCGGCGTCAGGCGGATGAGGATGTGTGCGGACCCGCCGAGGTCGAACCGGTAGCCCGGCACGTGCTCCACGGTGGAGACCGCGCCGCCGACGATGTCGCGCCGCTCGAACACGCCCACGCGGTAGCCGGCCTTCGCCGCGTAGGCGGCGGAGATGAGGGCGTTGTGCCCGGCTCCGACGACGATCAGGTCGTAGTCCATCTAGAGGTCGATAAAATCCGCGGCGCTGTTCGCCAGACGGTCGCGCTGGTGTACGTAGCGCATGGTTGTCTCAATGTTTTTGTGCCGAGCGTGCGCCTGCACTTGCTGCAGAGACGCGCCACCTTCTATGGCGAGCGTGCACCCCGTGTGCCTCAATGTGTGAGCGCCGACTCGGTCCGCGATTCCCGCCTTGACGCCGAGCGCGCGGACGATCTTGTAGATGGCGGATCCGGACAGCCGTTTGCCTTGGCTCTGGTTGGTCGACATCGACCGCCAAACGGGACCCGATTGGTATCCACTTGTCTCGACAAAGTCCCGAAGGATACCCGCGACCCGGTCTGGAACTTTGACGATCTGATTCGCGCCGCCTTTGGCCCGCTTGAGCCGAAGAACGGTGTAGTCTCCGGACCGGCCGATGTCCTCGACATCCATGGAGGCCGCTTCTGAACGACGAAGCACGCAGTTCAGTAGCACGGAGACCAGTGCGTAATTCCTGGGGCCAGACGGCTTGGCCAGGTCGACGGCATCGAGCAATCGAGAGGCTTGGTCGCGCGTCAGAACCGTCACGAGTTGATCGGTGCCCGAGGTCTTGGGGAT
>JAAXJP010000276.1 GCA_012269805.1 Rubrivirga sp. | reverse complement strand
CGCCACGACGCGGCGGACGTGGGCGGGGTCGTGCGCCGGGTCGCCGGCCATCCGCCGGCGGACGAACGCCTCGCAGCGCTCGGACCAGACGTCGACCTCGGCCGGCGTCACGCGACGACGAAGTTGACGAGCCGGCCCGGCACGGCGATCTCCTTGCGGACGGTCCCCTCCTCGAGGTACCGCGCCACATTCGGCTCCTCTCGGGCCGCCGCGAGCATCGCGTCCTTGTCCGCCTCGGCGTCGACCTGGACGGTGCCGCGGAGCTTGCCGTTGACCTGGACCGCGATCTCGACCGTGTCGGCCTTGAGGAGCTCGGGGTCGGCCTCCGGCCACGGCGCGTAGGCCAGCGACTCCTCGTGGCCGAGCTGGCGCCACAGCTCCTCCGCGAGGTGCGGGGCGAACGGCGAGAGCAGGAGCGTGAACGCCTCCGCCGTCGGCTGCGGGATGTGCCCCCACTTGGTCGCCGCGTTGACGAACTCCATGAGCGACGCGATGGCCGTGTTGAACCGGAGGCCCTCGATGTCGTCCGTCACCTTCTGGATCGTCGCGTGGAGCACGCGCTGCTGCTCGCGCGTCGGCTCGGCGTCGAGGACGGTCGCCGCGCGCCGGCCGGTCTCCTCGTCGAGGACCAGCCGGTAGGCCCGCGACAGGAAGCGGTGGACGCCGTCGACGGACCGCGTATTCCACGGCTTCGTCTGCTCGAGCGGCCCCATAAACATCTCGTAGAGCCGGAGCGAGTCGGCGCCGTACGCGTCGACGATGTCGTCGGGGTTGACGACGTTGCCGCGGCTCTTCGACATCTTGTGCGCCCGGCTGTTGACGCGGACGTCGTGGTGGGCCGCCAGCACGAAGCCGTCGCCTTGTTTGGTGACCTCGTCTTCGGGGACCGGGACGGCCACGAGCGTCGAGCCGTCGCGGGCGTCCTGCCAGTCGGCGTCGTCCTCGTCCGCCTCGGTCGCGTGCTCGGCCGAGACCCACCCGAACGGCTCGCCGTCGTCGCCGACGCGCCGGAACGCCGTGTACTCGACCTCGCCCAGGATCATCCCCTGGTTGACGAGCTTCTGGAACGGCTCGTCCGTCGACACCACGCCGGCGTCGAACAACACCTTGTGCCAGAACCGGGCGTAGAGCAGGTGGAGCACCGCGTGCTCGGCCCCGCCGATGTAGAGGTCGACCGGCATCCAATACCGCTCCTTGTCCGGGTCGAACGGCGCCTCGTCGTTGTCGGGGTCGAGAAAGCGGAGGTAGTACCAGCACGAGCCGGCCCACTGCGGCATCGTGTTCGTCTCGCGCCGCGCGGGGCGGCCCGTCTCCGGGTCCGTCGTCTCGATCCACGCGGTCGCGTTGGCCAGCGGGCTCTCGCCGTTGTCGGCCGGCCGGTACTCGTCGACCTCGGGGAGCGTGAGCGGGAGCGCGCTCGGGGGGAGTGGCTTCGGGACGACGTCGCCGTCCTCGTCCGTCGTATGGACGATGGGGATCGGCTCGCCCCAGTAGCGCTGGCGGCTGAACAGCCAGTCGCGGAGCTTGTAGTTGACCCGCCGCCGGCCGACGCCGTTCGACTCCAGCCACGCCGTCACGTCGGCCTTCGCGGCCGGGACCATGAGGCCGTCGAGGCGGACGCCCTGGTCGGCGATGTCGGCCACCGGGCCGCCGCTCGCGTCCGAGTTCATCAGGAGGCCCTCGTTCCCGGTGTAGACCTCCGAAAAGTGGTGCGGGGCGTCGTTGTACTCGCCGAACAGGAGGTCCGCCTCCGTCTCGGTCGGCACGTCGGGGCCGGCGTGCTGGGCCAGCCACTCCGCGGGCGGGCGGACGACCGGTCGGATCGGGAGCCCGAACGTCTGGGCAAACTCGAAGTCCCGCGCGTCGTGGGCCGGGACGGCCATGATGGCGCCGGTCCCGTAGCCCGCGAGCACGTAGTCGGCGATCCAGACCGGCACCTTCTGCCCGTTGACCGGGTTGACGGCGTGGGCGCCGGTGAACACGCCGGTCTTCGCCTTCTGCTCCATCCGGTCGCGCTCCGTCTTGCGAGCGGCCGCCTCGACGTACTCCCGAACGGCCCCCGCCTGCCCGTCGGTCGTGATGTCGTTGACGAGCGGGTGCTCGGGCGCCAGGACCATGTAGGTCGCGCCGAAGAGCGTGTCCGGCCGCGTCGTGAACACGCGGATGTGGAGCTCGGGGTAGCCGAACACGCCGAAGTCGACCTCGGCGCCCTCGCTCTTCCCGATCCAGTTTCGCTGCATGGCCTTGACCGACTCGGGCCAGTCGAGGTCCTCCAGCCCCTCCAGCAGCCGGTCGGCGTACTCCGTGATCCGGAGCATCCACTGCCGCATCGGGACCTGGACGACGGGGTGCCCGCCGATCTCGCTTTTCCCGTCGACGACCTCCTCGTTGGAGAGGACCGCGCCCAGCTCCGGGCACCAGTTGACGGGCGCGAAGGCCTCGTAGGCGAGCCCCTTCTCGTAGAGCTTGAGGAAGATCCACTGGGTCCACTTGACGTAGTCGGGGTCGGTCGTGTCGACCTCGCGGGACCAGTCGTAGGAGAACCCGAGCCGCTGGAGCTGGCGCCGGAACGTCTCGACGTTCCGCTCCGTCGTCACGCGCGGGTGGATGCCCTCGCGGATGGCGGCCTGCTCGGCCGGGAGCCCGAACGCGTCCCACCCCATCGGGTGGAGCACGTTGAACCCCTGCATCCGCTTGTAGCGCGAGACGATGTCGGTGGCCGTGTAGCCCTCCGGGTGGCCGACGTGGAGGCCGGCGCCCGACGGGTACGGGAACATGTCGAGCGCGTAGAAGCCCGGCTTGTCGGCGTCGAAGCCGTCGTCGCCGGGGCCCGGCTGGCGGAAGGTCTCGTGCTCCCGCCAGTAGTCCTGCCAGCGGGGTTCGATCTCGTCGTGGGGGTATCCGGCCATGAGGGGCGCGCGGTCGGGCGGTCAGAAGGGGGCTTGGAAGCTACGCGGGCACTCGGCACGGGGTCCGCCCCTCCCCGCCTCGGGCGGGCGGCGGGCGCAGTCTTCCTCGGGTCTCGACCGAGGCGGGCCGGGCGGCGGAACCGGATGAGGGGTCCCGGCCGGTTTCGTCGTATGTCAGGGTGGATCCCCATCTCTCCCATGGCCCCCGGCCCCGCCTCCGACATCGACGGCGTCGTCCGCGCGCTCGACGACATCGTCGACGACTGCCGCCGCCAGCACTGCCGCCTCGGCTTATTCGCCGCGCTCTACCGCCGGGTGACGGTCGAGGTCAAGGGCCGGATGGCGAAGGGCCAGTTCGTCGACGCCGAGCGGATGGAGCGGCTCGACACGCAGTTCGCGAACCGCTACCTCGAGGCCTACGCGCGGCACCGCGCCGGCGAGGCCCCGACCCGCGCCTGGGCCGCCGCCTTCGCCGCCCGGGAGGACTCGCAGCTCATCATCCTGCAGCACCTCCTGCTCGGGATGAACGCCCATATCCTCCTCGATCTCGGCGTGACGACGGCCGAGATCGCGCGCCGCCACGGGACCGTGGGCCTCAAGCGGGACTTCGACGCGATCAACGGCGTGCTGGCGGACCTCGTCGACGAGATCCAGGACGAGGTCGGACGGACGTCGGCGCTGCTCCGGACGCTCGACCGGCTCGGCGGGCGGCTCGACGAGCGCGTCCTCGGGTTCGGGCTCGCGACGGCGCGGCGCCGCGCCTGGCGTCATGCGGTCGCGCTCCGGGCGACGCCCGCCCCGATCCGCGACCGGGTGATCGACCGGATCGACAGCCGCGTGGAGCGGACCGCGCGCGGGATCCGCCGGCCGCCGCTGCGCCTCGACGCGGCGTTCGGCCCGATCCGCGCGGCCGAGCGGGAGCCCGTCGGGGCCCTCATCTCGCGGCTGGCCTGACTCAGCCGGCCTCGGCGGCCGCGCCGTGCGGCTGCGGGTCCGCGTCCTCGGGCCGGGCGGTCTCTTCCACCCGTTCGCGGCGGCTCCGGGACCGCGTCTCGACGATGTCGATCAGCAAGAGGCTCGCCACCAGCCACGCGCCGCCGGCCAGCCAGCCCGCGAGGACGTCGGTGAGAAAGTGGACGTTGAGGTAGACCCGCGACAGGCCGACGGCGATCGCCATAAGGGGCCCCACGATGGCCGCCAGCACGCGGGCCCACATCTTGTCCGTGAGCCGCCAGACGAGGTACACCATCATCCCGTAGAAGACGGTCGAGGCGAAGGCATGGCCGCTGGGGAAGCTGTAGCCCGTGGCCTCGATGACCTGGGCTTCCGGACGCTGCCGGGCGAACAGGGCCTTCAGGCCGACGATCACGAGCCCGCCGATGCCAGACGCGAACACGACTCGGAACGCCGCCCAGTACCGGCGCGCGATCACGAGCGCCGCCGCGACGACGACGACGAAGGCAACGAGCGTCGCGTTGTTGCCGAACCACGTGACGGCCACGCCGAGCCCGGGGGTCCCGCCGAACGCGTCGTAGATCAGGCCATGAGCGACGGCGTCGAACCGCGCGATGTCGT
>JAAXJP010000372.1 GCA_012269805.1 Rubrivirga sp. | reverse complement strand
TCCTCGCCCACTACTACCAAGAGGGCGACATCCAGGACATCGCCGACTACATCGGCGACTCGCTCGGTCTAGCGAGGGAGGCGGCCGAGACCGACGCCGACGTGATCGTGTTCGCCGGCGTCCACTTTATGGCCGAGACGGCGAAGATCCTCAACCCGGACAAGACGGTCCTCCTGCCGGACCTCCACGCGGGCTGCTCCCTCGCCGACAGTTGCCCGCCCGACGAGTTCGCGGCGTTCCGCGCGCAGTACCCCGACCACACGGTCGTCAGCTACATCAACTGCTCGGCGGCCATCAAGGCGCAGACGGACGTGATCTGCACGTCGTCGAATGCCGCGCACATCGTCCGCCAGATCGACGGGCCGATCCTGTTCGCGCCGGACCGGAACCTGGGGCGGTGGCTCACCAAGGAGACCGGCCGCGACATGGTCCTCTGGGAGGGGGCCTGCATCGTCCACGAGATCTTTTCGGAGCAGAAGCTGGCTCGCCTCAAGGGCCGCTATCCGGGCGCGCCGGTCCTCGCCCACCCCGAGTGCGAGGAGCCCGTCCTCCGGCTGGCCGACCACGTCGGGAGCACGTCGTCGATCCGCCGCTTCGCGGCCGAGAGCGAGGCCGACACGTTCATCGTGGCGACGGAGTCGGGCATCCTGCACCAGATGCAGAAGGACAATCCGGGCAAGACGTTCATCGCCGCGCCGCCGGACAACGGGTGCGCCTGCAACGACTGCCCCCACATGAAGCTCAACACGCTCGAGAAGCTGTACCTCTGCCTGAAGCACGAGGCCCCGGAGCTCCACATGGACGAGGAGATCAGGCTCGCCGCACTCAAGCCGATCGAGCGGATGCTCGAGATGAGCGCCGGCGTCAAGTAGGCCCCCTCCGCCTCGGCACCGAGGCGGAGCGGGTCAGCCGCCGAAGCGGAGGCCGACGAGCGGCTCGAACCGGCGCTCGACGAGGAAGCGCGGCGGCCCGTCGGCGTAGGCCGCGCCGTCGGCGGCCGTGAGGAGCCGGTAGCCGTACCGGGAGCGGACGAACACGAGCCCGCGGCGGCCCACGGGGACCCGGATGTCGAGGACGAGGGCGTTGAGGGCGCCGAGGTCCTGGATCAGGTCGAGGACGCCACGGAAGTCCTGCCGCTCCAGCCCGAACTCGACGCGGCCGTCGTTCGGGAGCCGGCCCGCGACCCGGACGCCGAACCCGCTCGCCCGCTCGTCGCCGATATGGCGGCGGAAATATCCCGAGACCTCGGCCCGGCCGAACGCGACCACCCGCCCGTCGAGGACGAGGTCGACGCCGGCCGCCAGGCTGTCGAGGGGCGTCCCGGCGAGCTCGTCGGGCGTCGTCGCGCGGAAGAAGGTCCGGTCGTCCACGATCCGCTCGTCGCCGTTCGAGATCGCGTAGAACGGGCCGACGTGCCCGGGCACGAAGCCAGCCGAGGAGACGAACACGCTGGCTCGGAGCCGCGCCCGCGCCGCGTCGCCGATGTTGGAGGCGCCCACCTCGGCACCGCCCCCGACGGTCCCCCCGCGGCCGAGGTACTGCGCGTGGGTGAGAAACGGTCGCACGAGGATCGGCCCCAGACCGGCGTAGGCTCCTTTCAGGGTCAGCTCGACGCCCGTCAGCGACGAGTCGCCACGGAGCCCGGACCGCCCGAGGTCGTGAACGCCGCCGAGGGTCAGGGCGAGGTCGGTGACGGGGCCCAGCCGGGCGCCCGTCCGGAGCCCGACCTCCCCGCCCACGACGCCGTCGAGGCGGAGGACGTCGTCGGCGAAGCCGGCCACGCGGAGGCCGCCTCGCTCGACGGCCGCCTCGGCGCCGATCGTCCGCTCGTCCCACGCCGTCGTCGTCCGGTAGCGGCTGACGAGCGCGCCGACGCCCAGCGAGACGCGGCTGGTGGGGCCGAGGCGGGCGTAGGTCCGGTTTCCCGTCGTCGCGTTCCAGCGGACGTAGCGGATCGCGCGCGCGAGGTCGTAGAGCTCGTCGTCCTCCGGCCCGTAGAGGCCCCCGTCGCCCGAGTGGATCGTCTGGCCCAGGCCGACGCTGAGCCGGCCGACGTTGGCCTCGAGGTCCAGGCGCGCGGCGGCCCGCCAGTCGTCGGGGAGGTAGGCCGGCCCGGCGAAGGCGCCGAGGCGGACCCGGTCGTCGGGGCGGAGGGCGGTCCCGAGCTCGAGCGGGTCGTCCGCGGAACCGAACGCGAGCGGCTGCGCGGGGGGCGACGCGGCGGAGGCGACGACGAGGGCGAAGAGGAGGGCGAGACGCACGGCAGGCAGAAGGGCGCCTCCAAGCTAGCCCTGCTCGCGGGCAGAACCTCCCGCACGCGGCCGGGTAGGCGGAGGACCCGCCACCCCATGTCCGACGATCGCCTCCCCCTGTTCCCGCTCGGCATCGTGCTCCTTCCCGGGGAGCCCGTCCCGCTCCACATCTTCGAGCCGCGCTACAAGGAGATGGTCCGCGTCTGCATCGACGACGACCGGCCGTTCGGGATCGTCTACGCCTCGGAGAAGAAGCTGGCGCAGGTAGGGTGCACGGCCCGCATCGAGCGCGTCGCCGCCCGCTACGACGACGGCCGGCTCGACATCGTCGCCGTCGGCGAGCAGCGGTTCCGGGTCGACGAGATCTACCGCGACCTCGTCTACCTGTCGGCGGACGTCGACGCGGTGGAAGACGAGGCCGGCGCCGACGACGTGGGGGCCCGCCAGGCCGCGATCGCTCGTCACATGAAGCTGCTGGAGATGGCCGGGGAGGTCCCCAAGCCCAACCGGTACGACCAGTCGCTGCCCGTCTCGTTCGTCATCGGCCGGAACGCCGGGCTCGACCTCGCCGACAAGCAGCGGCTCCTCGAGATGGGCTCCGAGGCCGAGCGGATCCGCTACCTCTCGGACCACCTCGGGGCGCTGCTCGTCCGCCTCGAGAAGGCCCGGGAGTTCCGCGACCTCGCCCGCGGCGACGGCCACGCCGACGGGATGCCGGACCTCGGCGACATCGAGTAACCCGACAATCGGGGGCTCGATGCGTGTGCCGTCTGACACGGCCACCTCGTCTGTGGCGATGGCCTCGACACCCACCCCGACCCCGCAATGGATCTCGCTGGATATCACGTCAACATCGTCGACGCGGGGCGCGTCCGGCTCGACGGGGGCGCCATGTTCGGAATCGTCCCCAAGCCGCTGTGGGAGCGCCGGATCGCGCCAGACGACCGAAACCGGATCCCGCTCGCGATGCGGTGCCTGCTCCTCCGCGGCCACGGCCGGACGATCCTCGTCGACACCGGCGTCGGCGACAAGCAGGACGCGAAGTTCGAGGACATCTACGGCGTCGACCATGACCACTCGACCCTGCTCGGCTCGTTGTCGGCGCTCGGCATCGGGCCCGCCGACGTGACGGACGTCGTGTTTACGCACCTCCATTTCGACCACTGCGGGGGCGCCACGCGGCGCACCGAGGCGGGAGACCTCGCCCTCACGTTCCCCGAGGCCACGCACCACGTCCAGGAGGCGCACTGGCGGTGGGCCCACACGAGCCCGCGGGAGTCCGCGTCGTTCCTCTCAGAGAACCTCGACCCGCTGGAGGTGTCCGGCCGGCTCCATCTGCTGTCCCCAGGCGACTCGCCGTTCGAAAACGTCGACCTCCCCGTCGTCAACGGTCACACGCGGGGCCAGCAGCTCGTGCGCGTCGGCGACGGAGAGCGGACCATCCTGTACGCGGGCGACCTCGTGCCGACGGCCGCCCACGTCCCGCTCCTCTGGGTCATGGCGTACGACGTGGAGCCGCTCGAGACGATCCGAGAAAAGGAACGGCTGCTGACCGCGGCGGCCCGGGGAGGGTGGACGCTGGTGTTTGAGCACGACCCCGACGTCGCGTCGGCCCGCGTGGTCGAGACCGACAAGGGGTTTCGCACGACCGACGAGAGCGCGGAGCTCGACTAGAGGCGGGGTTTAGTCGCGCGGACGGGGGCCGATACCGGGGGCGAATCCCTGTCGCCCTGCGCGACGCCCCGTGCGAGCGCGGGGCGCGCCCCGCTCCATGCTCTCCCCGACGCCGGCCGTCCGTGCCGCCATCCTTGGCCTCGTGGTCGTGACGGTGATCGCCGTCGTGGGCGCGGGGCTCCACCTCCGGGGGATCGAGGCGCAGGTCGCCGACGCGCTCGCCGAAACGCTCCGCGTCGAGGCGAAGACGGTCGCCACGGCCCTGCCGCAGGCGGGGCCTCGCTCCGGCCTCGCGACGTTCGCCGACCCCGAGCAGTCCGGCGCCCTGATCCAGTACGATCGGTCGGGGCGAGTCGTCGGCGTGACGGACTCGGAGGTGGGGGCCGTCGCCGACTGGTTCACGACCGCCGGCGCGTTGACGCGCCCCGCGGCCGTGGTGGAGACGGCGGCGGGGGCCGCCCCCCCCCCCCCCCCGGCCCGCGCCCGGGGGGGGGGCCGGGGGGGCCGCGCGGGGGCGGCCGCCCCACACCCGCACCGGGGGGGGGTGCGGGCCCGGGAGGCGGCCG
>JAAXJP010000269.1 GCA_012269805.1 Rubrivirga sp. | reverse complement strand
CGACGGCGACCCCGAGCCCGCCCGCGTCGGCGGGGCCCGGTGGATCGACCAGGGCGCGCGCGACGGCCTCGTGCCGCGCGGCCGCGCCGCCGTCACCGACTGACGCGCCCCCGCCCGCCGCGGCGCCGAGGCGGGCCCGGCCGAGAGAGGCCGAGTAGGACAAGTCTGGCACGACCCCCCACCGTTCTTCCGACGACGGCGTCAGGTGACCGCCGCTGGCAGGCGCGAGGGTGGACGGAGTCATTGGGGAGACTCCCTCTCTCCCCCTCCCTCCGCCTGATGGACTCCCGATACGCCGGCGCGCTCCGCGCCCTCCTCCTCCCCCTCCTCGCCTTCCTCCTCGCGGGGGGCGTCCGCGCGCAGGCCGCGCTCGGCCCCTCGCTCCAGGACGCCCTCTCCGACGCGCTCGTGACCGATCGGCTCCAGGTCATCGTCACGTTCGACGGCGACGGCCCGCTCACGGCGCTCCAGCGCACGCGCCTCGCCAGCGTTGGCGTGGCCGGCGTGACGATGCAGAGCCTGCCCATCGCCGGCGTCCTCGCGACCCCGGCCCAGGTCGGGCAGATCGCCAGCCTCCCGGGCGTCCGCTCGGTGTGGCACAACGACCCGCTCGAGTACGAGAACGACGGGGCCACGGCGCTCACCGGCGTCGACCGGCTCCGGACCGACCCGGACCTCCGGACCGCCCTCGGCCTCCCGTTCTCGGGCAAGGGCATCGGGGTCCTCGTCAACGACTCGGGCGTCGACGGAACGCACCCGGACATCCAGTACCCGAATCACGTCGTCCAGAACGTATCGGCCCAGACCAACCTCAACTCGCTCTCGGCGCTCCTCCCGGTGACCTACCTCGAGGACAACCCGAACACCGACGTCGGCGGCGGGCACGGGACGCACGTGGCCGGCATCATCGGCGGGACGGGAGCGCAGAGCGCCGGCCGGTTCGAGGGCGTCGCCCCCGGGGCGGACATCATCGGCTACGGCTCGGGCGCCGCGCTCTTCATCCTCGACACGATCGGCGGGTTCGACTACGCCCTGACCCACCAGTTCGAGTACAACATCCGCGTCGTGTCGAACTCGTTCGGCAGCACGAGCGACATCGGGACCGACTTCGACCCCGACCACCCGACGAACGTGGCCACGAAGGCCCTCGCCGACCGCGGCGTGGTCGTCGTGTTCTCGGCCGGCAACTCCGGCGCCGGCGAGAACACGATCACGGGCAACTTCAAGAAGGCCCCGTGGGTCGTGATGGTCGGCGCCGGCGACGACCTCGGCGCGCTCGCCGACTTCTCCAGCCGCGGCCTCGCGGGCAACGGCGGGACGGTCGCCGTCGACGGCGAGACCTACGAGTGGGTCGACCGCCCGACGGTCACGGCCCCGGGCGTCGACATCGTCTCGACGCGGGCCTCGCTCGGTGACGGGACGCCCGAGACGAGCCTCCCGCCGGGCCAGGCCCCGTTCTACACCTCGCTCAGCGGCACCTCGATGGCGTGCCCGCACGTCTCCGGCATCGTCGCGCTGATGCTCGAGGCCGACCCGACGCTCGACGTCTATGACGTCCGCCGGATCCTCGAGACGACGGCGACGAACATGCCGGGCCGCGAGATCTGGGAGACCGGCGCCGGCTACGTCAACGCGTACGCTGCCGTGGCCCACGTGCTCGGCCAGCCGGCCGGCGCTCGCGCCACGGTCAACGGCTTCCGGACGTTCGACGCGAACGCGCTCCTCGTCGACGGTCCGTCGTTCGAGGCCTCGGTCTTCTTCTCGCCCGTCGGCGAGCCGGAGACGGTCTCGTTCGAGGTGGGCGAGGACGTGGCGCTCGTCAAGGCCCGCGCGACCGTCCCCGAGAACACCGTCGCGATCGTCCTCACGTCGCCTTCCGGGAAGCGCTACGGCTCGGGCATCACGCTCCCGATCCTCGGCGAGATCGCGGCCGTCGTGGCCCCCGGCGAGGCCGGCACCTGGACGTACTCGGTGAGCGGCATCGGCGGCGTCTCCGGCCAGGACGTCGACCCGCTCGGCGTGACGAACGGCTACGCCGTGCCCGGCACGATCGACGCGACGATCTCGCTCGTCCTGACGGGCGGCTTCTCGGGGATCAACGACCTCGCCGGCCACCCGGCCCGCGCGTTCGTCGAGGCCGCCGTGCTCGACCGGCTCGCCGACGGGCTCTCGGCCACGCGGTTCTTCCCGGACCGCGCGCTCCGCCGCGGCGAGCTGGCCGAGTACCTCGTCATGGGCGCCGGCGTCCGCCAGCCGGTCCCCGGCGACGTGCCGGCCTTCGGCGACGTCGCGGCCGACCTCCGGCCGTTCGCCGAGGCCGTCGCCGCGCAGGGCGCCGCCCTGAAGGACCAGGCCGGGCTCGCCGCCGGGCTCGTCCGCCTCGACGGCGGCGCGTTCGCCCCGGCCGCCAACGTCCGCCGCGAGGACCTCGCCTACAGCCTCGTCGCCGCGCTCGGCCTCCACGGCGTCGCGGCCGACTACGAGGGCGACGTGTTCGCCACCTTCAACGGCGAGCGGATCGCGCTCGGCGATGTCAACGCGATCGCGCCGGGCCTCCGCGGCTACGTCCAGCTCGCGCTCGACGCCGGCCTGATGAACGCCCAGTTCGCCGTCGAGCAGGGGCCGTTCGACCTGGAGCCGACGATCACGGCCACGTTCTCGCCCCGTAAGGCGGTGACGCGCGCCGAGTACGCCGCCGCGGCGGTCCGCCTGTTCGGGATCTACGACGCCGCCGACCCCGCCGCGGCGCCGTCGGCCCGCGCCGGCCAGCGCCTGCTCGGCATGCCCCCGCGCGCCACGGCGGCCGACGAGGCCCTCGAGCTCGAGGGCCCGGCGCCGAACCCGGTCGTCGGACGCGCGCGCATCGCGTTCTCGACGCCGGGCGGCGCGGCGCGGCTCGCGGTCTACGACGTGCTCGGCCGCGAGGTCGCCGTCCTCGTCGACGGCGAGGTCCCGGCCGGCCGCCAGACGGCGTCGTTCGACGCTGCCGGGCTCGCCGCCGGCGCCTACGTCTACCGGCTCACGGCCGGCGACGTCAGCCGGACCGGCCGCCTCACGGTGGCCCGCTAGTCTCCCCCCGAGACGCCAGGCGCGGGGCGCGGCCGTAAGGTCGCGCCCCGTTTCTGTAGCGCCCCGTCCGCCTCGGCGCTGAACCGTCGGGTCGACGCCGTCAGGCGGGGCTACTCGGCGGCCGGGCCGAGGACGTCCTCGATCGACAGCGCCGTGACCGGCCCGAGGTCGAGCGCGCGGACGTCGGCCTCGATCCGGGCGCGGTCGCCGACGACGATGACGTCGACGCGCGCGGGGTCGACGTAGTCGCGGGCGACGCGGGCGAGGTCATCGGCCGTGACCGACTGGACGCCCGCCGTGTAGCCGGCGTAGGTGTCGAGCGGGAGGCCGTCCAGCCAGAGGGTCCCGACCATGGCCGCCGTGCCCGCGACGGTCGCGAACGGCTCGGGGAACGAGAGGGCGAGGTAGTTGCGCGCCTTCGCGAGTTCGTCTGGGGGCACCGTCTCGGCGATGGCCTCGAGCTCGTTGAAGAACTCCGTCAGGGCCGGCGCCGTCACGTCCGTCTGGACGTCGGCGTAGGCGATGAAGGGGCCGGCGGCCGGGCGGTACTCGAACGTCGAGCGGGCGCCGTACGAGTAGCCGTTCCGCTCGCGGAGGTTCTGGTTGAGCCGGCTCGTGAAGCTGCCCCCGAGGATCGTGTTCAAGACCTCCAGCGCGTAGTAGTCCGGCGTCGACCGCGCCGCGCCGACCCGCCCGATCCGCACGACCGACTGCGCCGCGCCGGGCTTGTCGATGAGCGTCACGGACCGCGGCCCGACCTGCGGCGCGTCGGGGACCGTCACGCCCGCGACGGCCTCGGCCGCCGGCCACGCCTCGGCCCCGAACGCGGCTTCCAGCCGGGGCCGGACCTCCGCCCAGTCGAGCGCGCCGACGACGACGAGCGCCGCGTTGCCGGGCCGGAGCGCGCGCTCGTGGAACGCGACGAGGTCGTCCCGAGAGATCGCGGCGACGGTCTCGGGCTCGCCCTGCCCGAGGCGGCCGTACGGGTGGTCACCGCCGTAGAGCGCCCGCGCGAGGGCGACGCCCGCCACGGCGCGCGGCTCGTCGCGCCGCTGCTCGAGCGCCGTGATCCGGCTCGTGCGGACGCGCTCGAGGTCGGCCTCGGGGAACGTCGGGCGGAGGGCCACGTCGGCCATGAGGGCGAGGCCGTCGTCGAGCTTGGAGAGCGGCGCGTGGAGCTGGACGCGGAGGCTGTGGAGCCCTGCGCCGGTCCCGAGCCCGATGCCGAGGAAGTCGACGGCGTCGGCCAACTCGAGCGCCGAGTAGTCACCGGCGCCCTCGTCCATCATGTCGGCCGCGAGGTCGGCCAGCCCGTCGAGGTCGCCGTCGTCGACGGAGCCCGTCCGGACGAGGAGGTTCACCTGGGCGAGCGGGACGCCGGCCTTCTCGACGAACAGGACCGGCAGGCCGTTCGAGAGCGCGTGCTCGGCGG
>JAAXJP010000310.1 GCA_012269805.1 Rubrivirga sp. | reverse complement strand
CCCCCCCCCCCCCCCCCCCCCCCCGCGCCGCCCCCGCGCCCTGGGCGCCGGTCCGCGAGGTCGTCCCCGTGCTCGCCGAGGCGGACGGGCGCCGGCTCAAGGGCAAAACCGGGTGGTACGTGAACGAGCCCGACGCCGAGCTCGGATGGCTCGTCGGGTGGGTCGAGCGCCCCGGCGGGCCGGCCGTGTTCGCCATGAACGCCGAGGAGGCTCGCGGCGAGTCCTTCGACGTCATGCGCGGCCGGATCCGGATCGTGCGCGCCGTGCTCGCCGATGCCGGGGTGTTGCCAGACGGATCGAGTGAGCGGCCGTAGCTTCGCGCCTTCACCCCGTCTCCCCCCCCGTGGCTGACAACGACTCGTCCACCGCCGAACGCGGCGCCTGGAACTCCAAACTCGGATTCATCCTGGCCGCCAGCGGCTCGGCCATCGGGCTCGGCAACATCGTCTTTTTCGCGTCGAACGCCTACCAGTACGGCGGCGGCGCGTTCTACCTCCCGTACTTCATCGCGCTGTTCGTGATGGGGATTCCGGTCATGATCACCGAGTTCTCCCTCGGCACGATGACCGGGAAGTCGTTCCCGCTGGCGCTTCAGAAGCTGGCCGGCAAGAAGGGCGAGTTCGTCGGCTGGTGGAGCATCGCGAGCGCCCTGACCATCACGATGTACTACATCACGATCCTCGGGTGGGCCCTCTCGATGCTGGTCGGGGCCTTCGGCTCGCTCCTGGAGCCCGGCGCGACCGCCCCGTTCGAGGGGATGACCGAGCCGACGGCCGGGCCGAGCGCCGTCACGTGGTTCTTCGGGATGGTGGCGACGTGGTGGCCCATGCTGGCCGTCGTCGCCATCTGGGGGGTCACGGTCCTCCTCCTCTGGCGCGGCACCGAGACGATCGAGAAGGCGGTCCGCATCTTCGTCCCGATGATGTGGCTGTTCATGATCGGCCTCGTCATCAACGGCCTGCTCCAGCCGGGCGGCGTCGACGGGGTGCTGTACCTGTTCACGCCCAACCTCGACGGCATCGCCGACGTCCGGGTGTGGCAGGGGGCCTTTGCGCAGATGTTCTTCTCGCTCTCGCTCGGCCTCGGCACGATGACGGCCTACGCGAGCTACCTGCCGAAGGACGCCGACAACGTCAACAACTCCCTCCTCGTCAGCTTCCTCAACTGCGGGTTCGAGTACATCGCGGGCGTGGCCATCTTCGCGCTCCTGTTCGTCTACGCGCTGAACCCGGCCGGGACGACGCTCTCGCTCTCGTTCTTCGCCATCCCGCAGGGCATCGCCGGCTTCCCGTTCGGCGTCAAGTTCTTCGGCGTGTTCTTCTTCCTGCTCGTCGTCATCGCCGGGCTCACGAGCGCGGTCTCGCTCGTGGAGGGCATGGCGAGCCCCCTGATCGACAAGTTGGGCATCAGCCGCGCCAAGGCGCTGTCGTTCGTCCTCGTGCCCGGCATCCTGGGCTCGCTCCTGTTCGCGGTCCCGTCGATCATCGACACGGGCCTCACCGGCAACGGCACGCTGGGCCTCACGCTCCTCGACCTCGTCGACAACTGGGCGTTCCGCTACAGCCTGCTCACGGTCGGCCTGCTGGAGTGCCTCCTGCTGGGGTGGGTGCTGGGGGCGGACAAGATCCGGGCGGCCGTCAACGTCCACACCAAGTTCAAGCTGGGGCCGTGGTTCGACTGGCTCATCAAGCTGGTCATCCCGGCCATCCTGTCGTTCGTGATCTTCTTCACGCTCGTGGACGACTTCACGTCGGCGGGCGGGAAGTTCGCCGAGGAGGGCGGCCTCTACGGGAGCGGCTACACCATGCCGGGCTACGAGTGGCTGCCGGTGTTCATCCCGATCGCGTGGCTCACGTTCACGATCGTCGTCGCGGCGGTCCTGACCTCCCGCCGGACCGTCGACGCCGCGCCCCACGAGGCCGACGCCGTCCCCGACACCCTCGCCGTCTAACCGATGCGCACCCTCTTTTCCCTCGCGGCCGCGGCCCTGCTGACCCTCCCGTCGTCGGCCCAGATCCGGTTCGAGCCCCAGCCCGTCGAGGCCGGCGCGGAAGCGTCGTCGTTCCCGGTCCAGGGCCAACCCGTCCGCGTGACCCTCGACCAGCCGACGGACTTCGTCCGCGTCGTGTGGCGCCCGAACAGCGCCATCCCCGACACGGTCACCCTCGACTCCGAGGGGTCGTCGTTCCTGTGGACGCCCACCCGCGCCGGCGTGGCGACCGTCCTGACCTCGAACGGGGAGCAGAACGTGTCGGTCCGCTACAGCTCGTTCCCCGGCTCCGGGATCCTGGTGCTGGTGCTCGCCGGCTGCATCTTGTTCGGCGGGGCCGGCTTCGCGATGGGCAAGCTCCTCAGCGACGACGAGGCGCCGGCGCTCCCGCTCGACACGTGATCCGGCCGGCGCTCGCCGTGCTGGCGGCGCTCGTGGCCGGCGCGGCGTCGGCCCAGCCGGTCCTGCCGCAGGCCGTGCCCGTCCGCCTCGGCGCCGCGCCGCCCGAGGTCGCCGTCCCGTTCGCCGAGGCGGAGCGCCCCGCGCCGCCGGACGACTGGTTCGGGCGCGACAAGGCGCTCCACGCCGGCGGCTCGTTCCTGATGACGCTGGCCGGGCAGTACGTGCTCACCGACAAGGGCGCGCTCTCGAATGGCGAGGCCCTGCCCGTCGCCGCCGGCGCCACGCTCGCGCTGGGGCTCGCGAAGGAGGTCCTCGACGCGCAGCGGCCCCGCGACCCCCACTTCTGCTGGCGCGACCTCGCCGCCGACGCGACCGGCGTCGCGCTGGCCGCGCTCGTGGTCGGGCTGTAGCGGGCCGGCGCGGGGCGGGCACCGTCGGGCGCCCTCGCGAAGATTGAGACTCGGGCACCCGAAGGCGGGCGGGCGCCGTTAACCTTTGCCCCCGGCTTCCCCCCACCCCCGTGGACAAACCGCGCGACCACTGCGGCCTCTTCGGCGTGTTCAACCACCCCGACGCGGCCCGGCTGAGTTACTTCGGCCTGCACGCCCTCCAGCACCGCGGCCAGGAGTCGGCCGGGATCGTGACGAGCGTCTACGACGAGGCCAAGGGGCGGAAGGTCATGCCCGTCATGAAGGACTTCGGGCTCGTCCTCGACGTGTTCGACGACAAGGACACCTTCGACGACACGCTCGTCGGCGACGCGGCGATCGGGCACACGCGGTACTCGACGTCGGGCAGCGCGACGAACCCGGCCAACATCCAGCCGTTCGTCGTCCACGACCGCGAGGGCCACTTCGCCCTCGCCCACAACGGCAACCTCTCGAACGCGCGGGCCATCCGCGACCAGCTGGTCGAGAAGGGGACGCTGTTCAATTCGTCGTCGGACACGGAGCTCATCCTGCATCTCGCCGCCCAGAGCCGCGAGGCCGGGCCGGTGGCCCGGATGGTCGACGCGCTCCACCAGTGCCAGGGCGCGTTCTCGCTCGTGATCCTGACCGACGACGCGCTCATCGCGGCCCGCGACCCCAACGGGTTCCGCCCGCTCGCGCTCGGCAAGCTCCCCCCCGCCGACGGCCGGGAGCACGAGGCGTGGGTCGTGGCGAGCGAGACGTGCGCCTTCGACATCGTCGGGGCCGAGTACGTCCGCGACATCGAGCCGGGCGAGATCCTCGTGATCGACCGCGAGGGCGTCGAGCGCGTCGGGGCTGGCGGCGACTTTAACGGCGTCTGTCTGCCGCGCAAGGACGGCGTGAGCCAGTGCGTCTTCGAGTACGTCTACTTTTCCCGGCCCGACTCCAAGATCTTCGGCGCGACGGTCGACAAGGTCCGCCGGAAGATGGGAAAGCGGCTCGCTCACGACGCCCCGGTCCCGCTCGTGGAGAAGGGCGAGGGCAAGCGGCCCATCGTCATGTCCGTGCCGGACTCGTCGAACACGGCGGCCATCGGCTACGTGTCGGAGTCGAACAAGATCGGCCGGCGGTGCAAGCTCGACATCGGCCTCATCCGCAACCACTACGTCGGTCGGACCTTCATCTCGCCCGGCCAGTCGACGCGTGAGCAGCGCGTCCGGACCAAGTTCAACCCGATCCGCGGCGTCCTCGAGGGGCGCGTCGTGGTGATGGTCGACGACTCGATCGTGCGCGGCACCACGGCACGGCAGCTCGTCAAGATGGTCCGCGATGCGGGTGCCGCCGAGGTCCACTTCCGCTCCGCCAGCCCGCCGGTCCGGTGGCCGTGCTTCTACGGGATGGACTTCCCCTCGCGCGAGGAGCTCGCGGCCAACAAGCACGGGGCCGTCGAGGCCATCGCCGAGTGGCTCGGCGTCGACTCGCTGGGCTACCTCTCGGTCGAGGGCATGATGGACGCCGTCGAGGAGGCCCACGAGAGCCGCGACCGCTACTGCCACGCGTGCTTCTCGGGGACGTACCCCGTGCCGGTCGAGACGGGCGTCGTCAAGGAGGAGAACGACTGGTAGCCCCGGCCGCCTCGGTCCCGAGGCGGCGTCAGTCGGCCGCTCGCGCGGCGACCCAGTCGACGAGGGGGTCGGGCCGCCCTTGATCGAGCACGTAGTGGTGCTGGAG
>JAAXJP010000297.1 GCA_012269805.1 Rubrivirga sp. | reverse complement strand
GACGCTCAACCTGTCGACGGGCAAGGCGCCCTCGGCCACGCGCCGGAAGCCGGCCGCGGCGTCGCTCGGACCCGGCCCCGTCGTCCGCGAGACGCTCGACCTCTCGACCAAGACGGCCGCGCCAGCGGCCGAGGCCGCGTCTCCGGCACCGCCGAAGGCCTCGAAGCCCAGCGGATCGAGAGGAAAGGGCGGGCGGCGCGACGACCGGAGCTCGGGCAAGAACCGGAAGCGCGGCGAGGCGCCGACCGCCTCGGGCGAGTCGCTGGCCGACCTCCTCGACCCCGACGTGCTCGCCAAACTCCGCGGCGGCTGACCCCGCCTCGGTCGTCTCACGGGTCCGGCCAGGTGGATCGACGAGGGACTGGGGGACCTCCCTCTCCTCGTCCTCCTGAGGAGCGGAGCGAGGGAGGATCTCGTGTCGGCCGCCGCGGCATGTCTGTGGCCCGAGCGGTCGAGTCTGACGAGATCCTTCGCTGGCGCTCAGGATGACAAGGAGAAACCTCGCGAGGCGAGTCTCCCCCCGACCAGCCGAGGCGGGCCGAGTCAGCGGGGCGTCACCCGGAGCGGGAGGCCGTCGGCGGCGCGGATGATGACGCCGGGGACGAGCCGCGGCGGCGGACCGGCCTGCTCGATCTCGAACCGCGACACGAGCTCCGCCACCATCAGGCGGGCCTGCTGGAGCGCCATCCGCTTGCCGATGCACGTGTGGCGGCCGTGCGAGAACGGGAGGTACTCCATGCCGAGGAGCGCGTCGTTGTCGGGCGCGTCGAAAAAGCGCTCCGGCGCGAACGCGTCGGGGTCGGCCCACCACCGCGGGTTCCGCTGGAGCGCGAACGGCGAGGCCATCACGTGCTCGCCCTTCGGGACCGTGAACCCGCCGAGCTCGACGTCCTCCGTCGCCGTCCGGTGGATGGCCCAGACGGGCGGGTAGAGGCGGAGCGTCTCGCGGAGGACGGCCTCCAGGACCGGCCGGTCGTCCGCCTCGGCCTCGGTGCGGACGGCGTCGGCGAGGTCCGGGCGGGCGGCGAGGCTCCAGAGGGCGAAGGTCACGAGCGCCGACGTCGTGTCGAAGCCGGCCACCAAGAGCGTCCCGATCTCGTCGTGGAGGTTCTGGGCGTCGACCTCGCCGCGGGCCTCGGCCTCGAGGAGCGTCGCGAGCAGCAGGCCGGCCGAATAGCGGCCCGAGCGCGTCCCGTCGATGAGGTCGGCGATGAAGGCGTCGAGGCGGGCGAGGGCGCCCCGGACCGTCGCCTCGCCCCACCGGATCCCGACGTGCCCGAGGTTCTGGCGGATGACCGTGCTCCGCATCCCGACAAACTGGAGCACGGCGTCGAGGTCGGCGATCGTCTGCCGGTCGTCGACGGGCGCCTCGGGGCTGAACATGATGCGGACGAGCGCGCGGAGGAGGACCCGTTTCCCGTCCTCCTGCACGTCGACGACGGCGCCGGGCGCGGCGCGCCACTCGTCCGCGAGCGCGTCGGTCTCGGCCCGCGTCGCGGCGTCGACCACCTCGGCGTGGCCGCGGGCGTAGGCCGGCCGGAGCCGCCGGCGCTGTCGGACCCACGTCTCCTCGTCCGAGAAGAGGAGGCCCGCCCCGACCAGCTTCCGGAGTTCGCCGAGCCACCGCGACCGCGAGAACCGCTCCGGCACGCGCACCAGGAACTCCTTGACCACGTCCGGGTGGTTCACGATAAAGCTCGCGCCCGGCCCGAACTGGAGGTGGACGACGGGGTCGTCGTAGCGCCGGCTGAGCTCGGCGAGGTACGCGAGGACGCCCCTCCGGAAACGGGGCAGCTCGCGCAGGATCGCGGCGTTCTTGGGACCAGGCGGAAGGGCGACGTCGGTCACGAGGCGGGGTCGAGCGGGCGGTCGAGGGCGGCGGGGTCTTGGAGCCGGCGGTGGACGCTCTGGACGAACGCCCCGACCTCCAGCCCGTCGACGAGCCGGTGGTCGAACGTGAAGCAGAGGACGGCCCGGCGGCGGACGACGAGCGCGCCGTCGACGGCGGCCGGCATCTCACGCGGCGGCAGAACGGCGACGAGCGACGCGTTCCGGGCGGCCGGGAAGAGCGGGACGAACGCCTCGGTAAAGGCGCCCGTCTCGGTGTCGTAGCCGCGCGCGAGCGGCTCCATGCTCGTCACGACGAGCGCGCCGTAGCTCTCGGGCGCGAGGTCGAACCGGCCCATCGGCACGCCGAGGTGGGCGAGGCCGCGGGCCGCGCGGAAGACGCCGCGCCGGAGCGGCCACGGCACGCCCGCCAACACGTACTCGGCCAGCGGCCCCCGCTTCGCCCGGTCGCGGACCGCGCGGACCCCATCGCGCAGCGCCCCCGCGAGCGCCGTGGCCGACCGGCGGTGCGCGTCGCGGAGCGGGAGCGCCAGGAGGCCGCCCTGCCCCGGGACCGGGGCCGTGATCGAGACCGTCACGCCGTCGCGCGCGCGCACCCGCCCCCGTTCCAGAAACCCATTGAGCGCCGGCACGTCCTCGGCGATGGCGCGCGCCGCAGCGGCGGCGCCGAACGGCAGGAACCCGACCGCCCGCTGCGCCCCGGGCGACCGGTCGAGTTTTTTTTTTAATGTTTCGGCGTCCACCGAGATCTTCACCAGGATCCGCCCCGAGTGGGGGGCGTCGAAGAGCGTCGCGGCGAGCCGGCGCCAGGGGGTGTCGAGCACGAAACGGGGGGCGAGAGCAGGACCCGGAAGGTAGGCTCCGCCCTCACCCGCTACCGTTTCTCCCGCTTCCAGAACTCGCGAACCCGGTCCTCGATCGCGTCGACGCCGGGCAACGAGATCCCACGGCGGAGGGCCTCCCGGACGATGAGCGTCCGGAGCGTCTGGTCGGCCGGCGGGAGTGGGTGGAGCGATTGCTGGATCGGCCGGACGACCGGCTCGAGCGCCCGCTCGGCGAGCCCCAGGCGGAACACGATGAAGCCCGCCACGCCCGCCCACACGGCGGCATACATCCCGGCGGCGGCGAACCCGCTCAGCACGCCGATGTAGACGAGGCCCTGGACGACGGGCTGCTCCAGGACCTTGAACGTGGGGATCGCGGCCGGCAGGACGAGGCCGGGCGCGGCGGCGCTCCAGAGGGCGTAGAGCAGGAGCGCCGTCCCGAGCGCGGCCCACCACGGCAGCGCGAACAGGAGCGCCGGC
Source organism: Rubrivirga sp. (assembly GCA_012269805.1). Lineage (GTDB taxonomy): Bacteria > Bacteroidota > Rhodothermia > Rhodothermales > Rubricoccaceae > Rubrivirga. The sequence goes on along the minus strand of JAAXJP010000297.1, from coordinate 14,149 downwards.
AGGAGCAGCACGGCGACCGCGTGGCCGGAGCGGAGCCACACGCCGGCCTTCAGCAACAGCGGCCCGAGGCCGACCGCCTCGACGACCTCGTCGGCGTACTCGCGGAGGAGCCCCTCGGTCGTCCGGTAGTGGACGCCGTCGGCCGAGAGGAGGCCGGCGGGCGTGTCGACGTAGAGCGGGACGTCGCGGGCGGGGCGGCGGGACCAGGGCCAGGTCATTCGGTGGGGACGGTGCGGCGGGAGCCCTCGGCGCCCAGGTCGAGCGTGTCGCCGGGCGCGACGACGAACCGGAAGCGGACGTCCTCGAGCGCCACGCCGGCCGCCTCGAGCGGGGCCGCCAGCACGCGCTGGAGCGCCCGGGCCGAGTTGACGCGCGGCTGGTCCGAGCCCTCGAGGTGCGCCTCGGCCTGCCGCCGGAGCGCGGGGCGGACCTGGTGGAGCGTCTGCTCGACCGTCCGCTCGGTGAGCGAGGGCGTGAGGACGGCCTGCCCCGTCACGTCGATCTCGACGTCGGCGTTCTCCAGCTCGGGCTCGACGGAGAACACCGCGAGCGGCGGCAGCACGACCTCGACGATCCCGTCCTCACGGAACCGGATGGCCTCGGCGTCGAAGTCGTCGAGCGAGAACCCGTACGTCATCGTGGCCGGCACGCGGACGGCGACCTCCGCCCGGCCCGTCTCGATGTCGAGGATCCGGAGCCGCCAGCGGCGCGCGCTCGACCCCGACAGCGTCGACGACAGCCGGCCCGTGACGACGAACCCCTCGGCCGCCTCGCTCTCGATCCGGGTTTGGATCAGAGTCCGGACGTCCTCTTCGCTCGGCCCGCCACCGCCGCGCACGAGCGCGACGCCGAGCGCGAGGGCGACGGCGAGGGCCGCCGCCAGCACGAGGCCGAGGAGGAACCCGCTGCGGCGGGAACGGGGAGGCTCAGACATGGGGGGCCGGTACGACGCCGAGCGGTCGGAGATTCGGCAACGGGGGAAGGAGGAGGGACGGCGCCCGCTTCCAACGGACAGCGCCTTCCGATCGGGCGGGGTTCCGGGTGCCGTGGCGACGCCGCGCCAGCGAAACGCACGCTCGGCCCCGTCCGCCTCGGCGGCGAAGCGGGGGAAGTGGACACCCTGCCCCCGGCACGCGCTCGGCCCTCACCCTGCCAACAACACGAGGGCAGCGGCGGCGAGGCCGAGGCCGGCGAGGTTGGCCCGGGACAGGTGCTCCTTCCACACCACGCGCCCGATGAGCGCCGCCCCGAACACGATGGCGACGCTGTTGGCCGGGAACGCGACCGTCCCGTCGAGCCGCTCCAGCGCCCGGAGCAGGAACTCCGCCGAGTAGTAGTTGACGATGCCGAGGCCGGTGCCCCAGACCCAGGCCGCGCGGGTCGGCCAGCGGCCCGTCCGCAGCCCCGTCGCGACGACGACGGCGGCGCCGACGAGGAACGCCACGCCGAACACGAAGACGAGGAACGTCGCGATCGGCGTCGTCCCGCCGGCGGCGACCGAGAACGACTCCCGGAACACCTTCATGTTGACGTCGACGAGGCCGCCCGACAAGAACAGGAGCGCGAGCACGCCGACCGTCTTGCCGTCGGCCACGCTGGCCTCGGGCACGCCGGCCTCGGGCGCGTCGGCGTCGAGGCCGGCCGAGTCGGCGGGCGGGCCGAGCTTGCCCGGCGGCTCGGCGGCCGGCCGCGCGACCAGGAAGAACGCGGCGCCGGCGAGCGCCAGCCCCACGAGCTGCCACGGCGTCGGCGTCTCGCCCCAGATCCCCCACGACGCCAGGAACGGGACGACGACCGACAGCCGCATCACGCCGGCCGCCAGCCCCATCCCCGCCTCCCGGATCGCGAGCGAGAACAGCCAGAACCCGACGATAAACAGGACCCCCTGCCCCCCCCCGAGCGCGACGCGCCCGCCGGAGAGCACGCCCGGCGACTCGACGCCCTGCAGCGCGACCGCGAGGGCGGCGCCCGCGAGGTAGTTGACGGTCAGCAGGGCGGTCCGGTCGAGGTCGCGCCGCTCGGCGACCTTGAACACGACGGCGATCGCGAGGCTGCACGCGACCGCGAGGGCGAGGAAAAGCATGATCCGGCGTCTCGGGCGCGGGAAGAAGCGGGCTCCCGCCGCGCCCGACTGTGCGTTCTCGCCTTATTCCCCGCCGCTCGGGGGCACGGCCGCCGCCGGCCGCTGGATAAAGTAGCCGACGCGGCTCGGGTCGACCCGGACGTTCCGGATGTCGAGGTCGTCGGGCCAGCGGACCGAGACCGGGACCTGCCCGTCGGTCCGCGTCGTGTCGCGGGCGATGTCGAAAAAGTCGACGACGGCGCGGACGCGGGGCGAGTTCTGGGCGCGGTCGTAGGTGTCGCCCGCGGTCGGGACCCGGAAGACGGCCGTCACGCGCGGCGGGTCGAACCGGACGCCGCGCACGCCAGCCGGGACGTTCACGACCTCGACCTCGAGGTCCCGGTCGGCCTCGGTGAACTCGCCGACCTCGACCTGCACGCGCGTCGCCTCGATGGACGGGTGGAGGAGCCCGCCGAACGTGTCGGCGAGGGCGACGATCCGCGTGAACGAGTCCTCGACGTCATCGGCCGCCAGGAGCTCGGTCGGCCACGCGTCGAGCGTCCCCAGGAGGGACTGGGCCCCGGTGACCGTCACGGAGTCCGGCGTCAGGCGCGGCGGGCGGAGCAGGTCGAACCCGCTCTCCGTCACGATCCGCTCGCGGAGGCGGATGGGGAGGCGCCGGTTCGTCTCCGTGTCGAGGTCGAGGTCGAAGGCTTGCGGCGTGACGGCCTGGACCTCGACGCCATCGGGCAGGCCGAGCTCGGAGAGCGCGGCGGCGAGGCTCACCACGCGCCCCTCGGCGTCGACGGAGATGGTCGGCGTCCGGCGGGCGAGCGAGAGGAGCGTCCAGCCCTCGCCCCGGAGCGTGACCGTCGCCGTCTCGGGCGGGCGCGAGCGGAGGGCCGAGCCAGGCGGCGTCTGCGCGATCACGACCGGCATCCGCATCGTGAGCGGGTACGTCTCCCGCATCGAAAAGCTGAACCACATGACGACCGCGACGACCAGCGACAGGAGCATCGCGAGGCCGCGCCGGCCGGGCGGCTCGTCGGCCTCGTCGACGGGCGCGGCGTTCGGGAGGAGCGCGCGGAGCCGGTCGCGGACCGACGTCAGCGTCGGGCGGGGGCGCGGCGGGTCCGGCATCACGCGGAGGCCCGGAGGAACGCGACGAGCTCGTCCTTGGTGGCCTGGGCGATGGCCCGCCCGCGGAGCCGGTCGTCGTCGCGGTCGCGGGCGAGCTGGCGGAGCTCGCGGACCGTCCGCTCCTCGTAGTCGTCGTCGGGCTCCGCCGCGGTCGACGCCGCCGCCGAGGCGGGCGTGGCCGGCGCGCCCGGCGCGCCGCCCAGGACGCGCCAGACGGACGGGTCCGGCCGCGGGATCACGTGGCGGGCCACGACGCGGCCGACGCGCTCGGCGGCCGCGGCCCCGGCCTCGACGGCCGAGTGGACGGCGGCCGTCTCGCCGGCCACGAGGTGCGTGACGAGGCCCGGCACCGTCCGCTGCTGGCGGACGAGCCGGACGTCGGCGGCCTTGAGCATGGCGTCGGCCGCCTCGATGGCGGCCACCAGCCCGTGCGTCTCGAGGAGGCCGAGCGCGGCGCCCTCCGGGACGGGGGTCGCCACGGGGCTACTCGCCCGGGAGGATCGCCTCGACCTCCGTGTGCGGGCGCGGGATCACGTGGACCGACACGAGCTCGCCGACGCGCTCGGCGGCCGCGGCCCCGGCGTCGGTCGCGGCCTTGACCGCGCCGACGTCGCCGCGGACCATCACGGTGACGAAGCCGCCGCCGATCTGCTCCTTCCCGATAAGGTTGACGCGGGCGGCCTTGACCATGGCGTCGGCCGCCTCGATGGCGCCGACGAGGCCTCGCGTCTCGACCATTCCGAGGGCGGCGCCGATGTCTCCGTTGGGCATGAGTTCTGTCTGGATGTAGAGATGAGGGGCGCAGCGTCGCGCCGGCCGCCCAATCTACGACGGCCTCCGCCCGTCAACGATCCCCGGCGTCGCCCGCCTCGGCCGTGCTCCCAGCGTGCTCCCGCACGAGCGCCGCGGCCCGGTCGAGGTCGTCCCGCCGGTACACGCCGACGAGGAACAGGCCCGGGACGTACGCCGCCGCGAGGGCCACGCGGAGCGCGAGCCGCGCCGGAGCGGACCACTCGGCCGACGGCTGGGCCAGAAGGAACAGCCCGGCCACGAGCGCGGCCACCCACGCGAGCACGCGCCACGGGTAGCGCACGGCCATCGACGTCTGCGCCATCCGGGCCGTGCCGAGCGCCATCGCTGCGTAGGCGACGAGGGTGGCGACCGCCGCGCCCGCGATCCCCATCGTCGGGATCAGGACGGCGTTGAGGCCGAGGTTGAGGAGCGCCGCCGCGCCGACCGTGAGCGCGACCGTCGCCGTCCGCCCCGCCGCGTAGAGCACGTTGACGACGACGAAGTACAGGCCGTAAAACGCGAACCCGCCGCCGACGAGGAGCACGAGGGCTTCGGTCGCGATGAACTCGGGGTCGTCGGTGAGGAGCCGGCTCACGTCGGCGACGAAGAGGGCGAGGCCGAGCGTGACCCAGCCGGCGAGCGCGGCAAAGTGGCGGAACGACTGGCGGTGGAGGTCCGCCGAGCCCGACTCGTCGAGCGACTTCAGCCCCAGCACCGTGAAGGCGAGGACGAAGCTCTGGACGAGGAACACGTTGACGACGCCGCCGAACCGCGCGGCCCACTCGTATACGGCCGTCGCCTCCGGGCCGAGGTAGGCCAGCAGCAGGAACCGGTCGCCGATGTTGAGGAACCGCGACGCGATGCCGGAGGCGATCAGCGGGAGCCCGAACAGGAGCATCGGCCGGATCAACCCCCAGTCGACGCGGCGCTCGACGTTCCGCAGGAGCACCGGCGTGATGACGGTCGCGACGACGGCGGCCGAGAGGGCGTACCCCTTCATCACGCCCGTCAGCTCCTCTCCTCGCAGCAAGAAGAAAATCACGGCGCCGACCAGCAGCAGCGCCTCGACCACGCCGATGAGCACGAACGCCCCGGCCCGCTCGCGCTGGCGGAGGACCGTGTACGACACGTCGGCGACGGTCTTGAAGCCGACGAACACGGCCAGCCAGCGGACGGCCTCGGCGCGGGCGGACGTCCCGACGAGGGCCTCGCTCGCGAGCGGCGCCAGCGTCCACCCGGCCGCCGCCGTGAGGGCGCCCGCGACGACCGCGACGAGGAGCGCCGTCGCCGGCACGCGGGCCCGCTCGGCCTCGGAGAGCTCGGGCGACGAGGCGAACCGGATGATCCCGAGCGGCAGCCCGACGCCGGCCACGAGGAGCACGAGGGCCTTCGCGGCGTCGAGCGCGCCGAGGTAGCCGAACTCGGCCTTCGGCAAGACCTCCGGGTCGCCGTAGAAGACGAGCAGCGCGAAGCCGCTCAGCTTCGAGACGACGCTGGCGACGGCGTACGTCGTACTCTGGCGGAAGAGGCGGCGGAGCATCAGCGCCCTCCCCCGCCTGGCTTCGCCGACCTCGCGGTTCGGCGCCGAGGCGGGCCCACCCGGTTCTCTGGCGTCGCCCGCCGCACGCCTAGCCCTGGGCCGCGGCGATCCGGTCGGCGAGGGCCTCGGCCACCAGGGCGCCGGCCTCCATCGCGTCGGCGCGCATCGCCTCGACGCCCTCGAACAGCGCCGCGCGCTCGGCCGGCAGCGCCTCCACGACGCGGTCGAGACGGGCGACGAGGGTGCCCGGCGTGATCGTCTCGATGTCCTCCACCCAGTCCGGGAGCCCGAGCGTGTCGAGCAGCTCCTGCGTCTTGAACTCGTAGGCGATCCCGAGCACGGGCGTCCCCGCGGCGAGCGCGAGGATGGCCGCGTGCATCCGCGTCGCGATCACGAGGTCGGCCTCGGCGTAGGCGTCGCGGATGGCGACCGGGTGGTGCGCGGCGCGGTCGACCTCCACGCGGGCTCGCACGTCGTCCGGCAGCAGCGCCACGATGTCGAGGGCCACGGCCGAGTCGTCGTAGCGGTACTTCGGGCGGCCCTGGCAGGTCGAGAGAAAGCGGACGCGCGCGCCGTGCTCGCGGACGAGGTGCGTCGCCGCGGCCGCCACCGACTCGCGGTAGCGTGCCATCCCGGCCTCGGCGTCGACGGTCACGAAGTGCGGCCAGTCGCGGACCGAGATCGCCACGAGCGGCGACGCCGGCCACTCCCGCGTCCGCGCCGCCGCGAGGGCGTCGGCGTCCGCGAGCGCGAAGGCCGCGTCGGCGCGGACGACGGTGTTCGTCTCGGGCGCGATGGCGAGCACCGACTCCTCGCTCTCTTTCCCGCGCAGCATCATCAGGCGCGAGCCCTCGAAGATGCGCCGCAGCCGCTCCTTCGGCATCGTGTCGAACGGCCCGACGGACTGCGTGAAGAGCACGTACGGCTGGCCGAGCGCCTGGAGGATGTCGAACTCGAGATACCGCAGCCCGAGCCAGTAGGCCGGCACGAAGTACGTCCCGCCCGTGCTCACGACCACGTCCGCCTCGGCGACGGTCCGGAACGAGTCTGGCCCCTCGGAGCCCGCGAGGCGCAGCGCCGCGCCGCGCCGTCCTGCCCGCCACGCGCGGGCGGCGGCGAGGAGGCGCGGGCGCACCGTCAGCCAGCGCAGGGCCCGACGCGCCCGCGCCGGGATGCCCCTCGCGATCTGGGGCCACGCCACGCTCGACAGGCCCGTGCGCACGTCGTAGTCGGGGAACGCCTCCCGCGCGACCTCCGGCTGCGTCTCGAACACGGTCAGCTCGAACGGCGGGAGCGCCGCCCGGAGCGCGCGCTCGACGCCGAGGAAGATGGCGGCGTCGCCACCGTTGCCGAGCGTCACGTTGATGACGGCGACGCGGAGCGGGGTCGGGTCAGACATGGTCGCGAAGCTACCGGGAGGGGCGCCTGGGTCGCGGTGAACTTTGGCGTGGGCGCTGGGCCCCAGCGAGACGCCGGAGGCACGCCTCTACCGATCGTCGCGGAGCGCGGCGCCGACGCCGACGAGGGCGCCCGCGCCCGTCGCCACGCCCCGCAGCGCCCCGTGGAGCGCCCGTGGTCGCACGACCGCCAGCGGGAGCCGCGCGAGCCCCGTCGCCGCCTGCTTCGCCGCCTTCAGCAGGCTGAACCCGGCCTTCCGCCCGCGCCCGCCGCCGACGTAGCGCCACGCCTGCCGGCCGTTCACGAACGCGCGGCGCGCGACGTACCCGGGCCGCTGCTTCCACGCCGGCTCGAGGTGGTCGATGCCCATCCGCGGCGCGTGCCACGTTGCGTTGCCGTAGCGCTCGACGAGCCGGTTCGCGAGCTCGGTCTCCTCCCCCAGCCCGAGCCGGCCCGCGACCATGCCGAGGCCGGGGTCGAACCCGCCGACGGCGTCGAGCGCGTCGCGGCGGACGCCGAGGTTGCCACCCGAAAACCCCTCGCGCGCCGCGGCGTCCGAGAGCGGCCCCGCGGGCCCGAACGCCCGGCGGACCGACTCCGGGTCGAACCACGCGGGCGGCGCCCTCTCGAACCGCGGCGCAATCGGCCCGCCGACGAGGACGACGCCGGGCCGGGCGACGGCCTCGCGGAGCCCGTCGAGCCACGAGTCCCACACGAACGCGTCGTCGTCGAGGTAGACGACCCAGTCCGCCTCGGTGGCGAGCCGGGCGCGGTTGCGGGCGTGGCTGAGGCCGGGCCGGTCCTCCGTCACCGCCCGGAACGCCGGCCAGTCGGCAAAGCGGGCCGCGACGTCCGGCGTCGCGTCGGTCGAACCGTTGTCGACGAGGAGGACCTCGACCTCGTCCGGCGACTCGCCGATCTGGGCGCGGAGGTGCGCCAGCGTCTCCTCGAGGATCGGTGCGCGGTCGCGGGTGCAGATGGCGACGGCGATCGTCATTGGGCCGAGCGGGGGTCGAGGCCGCGGATCACGTCGGCCAGGCGGGCGGTCTGGGCGCGGCGCGTGTACGGGGCGACGGCCTCCCACGGGGCGCCCTCCAGGGGCGCTCCGGCCGCCCACGCGTCGTGGTGCCGGCGAATCGCGTCGGCGATGCCGGCCACGTCGTCGCGGGCGAACAGCTCCCCGCCGCCGGTCTCGTCGAGGAGCGCCGCCGCGTCGCCCCCCCGGGGGCCGACGCCGAGGACCGGCCGGCCGCTCGCGAGGTACTCGTAGAGCTTCCCCGTGATCATCCCGCGGTCGGCGGCGAACGGCTCGATCGACAGGAGGAGGAGCCCCGCGCGGGCCTGTTCGCGGACGGCCTCGTCGTGCGGGACGTAGGGGACGACCTCGACCGGCACCCCGGCCGCCTCGGCGCCCCGACGGACCGACGCGTCGACCCGGCCCACGAGGCGGATCACCAGCCGCTCGGCCTCGCCGCCCTCGCGGAGGTGCCGGACGGCCGCCCAGACCGCCTCCGGGTTGCGGGTCGCGTAGAAGCTGCCGACGTGCGCGAGCGCGAACGCGTCGTCGCGGACGGCCACGCCCTCGGCCGCCCCGAGGTCGGCCTCGTCGACGCCGTTGTGGACGACGTGGACCGTCCCGTCCGGGAGCCCGCCCTGCTCTTCGAGCAGCCGCGCCCACGTCGGGCTGACGGTCGTGACGGCGTCGGCCCCCTTCAGCACGCGGCGTTCGAGCCAGCGGTCGATGGCGCGGGCCGCGCCCGACATCGGGAGGTCGCCGTAGAAGTTGATCTCCGTCCACGGGTCCCGGAAGTCGGCCACCCACGGGACGCCCGTCCGCTGGAGGCGCCGGCCGACGAGGTGGACCGAGTGCGGCGGCCCCGACGTGACGACGGCCGCGAACGGCTCCTTCGCCCGCTCGGCCCCGCCCAGCACCTTCCGCCCGGCGTGCTTCGCAAACGGGACCCACCCGACGCGGGCGTCCGGCAGGAACACGTTGGCGCGGACCCAGAGCGCCAGCTTGGACAGGAGGCCGGCGTCGGACACGGCGCCGGTCGGGACGGCGTCGGCGCCCTTGCCGGTCAGGCGGCCGTACACCGTGAACGGGTCCGGCGCGGGCGTGCGGAGGACCTCGACGCCCTCGGGCACGTCGCGGGCGAGGCTGGCGTCTTGGCTGGGGAAAGCGCCGGCTTCGACGGTCAGCACGACGGGCTCGTAGCCGGCGTCGCGGAGGTACCGGACCGTCTTGAGCGTCCGCTGCACGCCGGGCCCGCCGGCCGGCGGGAAGTAGTACGTGACGACGAGGACGCGGGGGAGCACGGAGGCGCGAGGGAGGGGCCCGCAAGGTCGCGCGTCGTGCCGGGATGAGGCGTGAGGTCTCGGGGAGAACTCCGGCGCGCCCGCCTTACCCGTGACCCCGAGGCGGGCGGCCTCGCGGAGGGACCGACGCCCCCTCTCGCTCTCCCATGCGCATGCTCCTCCTCGCCCTCGCCTCCGTCCTCGCCGCGGGCTGCTCCGCCGCCGACGCCCTCCACGTGGTCGCCCAGGAGACGACCCGCCCCGTCTCGACCGCGCCCGACGACCGGCCCTCGCCCGGCGGGTCCCAGGCGGACGCCATCGTCCTCGTGGCCCCGCGGGGGACGCCGGCCTACGCGTTCGCCGAGAGCCGCGAGAACGGCTCGACCGTCTTCGCCGAGCGGAGAATGTGGCGCGGCCTCCAGCGCGCCGCCGAGCTGCTCAACGAGGGCGGCCGGCGGACCGTGACGGTCGCCATGGCCGCGGGCGACTACGACGGGGAGTTCGGCACCGGCATCCAGCGCGTCCCGCGGATCGACAACGCCGAGGGGACGCTCCAGGTGCTCGGCGGCTTCAACGACGACTTCTCGGGCCGCCAGCCGTTCGCGTTCCCCGTCCGGATCCCGACCGTCTGGGGGCGCGACGGCGCCATCTTCCAGATGGAGAACCGCTCGGCGCTGAAGGAGCTCGTCGTGAGCGGGCTCATCCTGGACGCCGCGCCGTCGAACAAGTACGACGAGCGGACGAACAGCCTGCTCCAGGGCGAGTCGCGCCACTACCCGATCATGTCGTTCGGCGGGCCCGGCGTCGAGGTCGAGCGGCTCGTCGTGGCCGACAACGTGTTCATCAACGGGGCCGTCGGGGCGCTGCGGCTCTCGGCGTCGCCGCCGCGGGGCGTCGAGGGCGAGGTGCTCATCCAGAACAACTTCTTCCTCAACAACATCCGCAACCTCGACACGCAGACGTTCGGCCAACGGGTCGGGGCGCCGTTCGGGCGGCTCCACGTCCGCCACAACTCGTTCATCCTCAACTTCCCGTACCGCCCGGACCCCGACGCCGGCGACGTCTCGGCCGTCAAGCTGTACCACCGCGACGGGTTCGACGAGATGGTGTTCGAGCGGAACCTGTTCGCCTACAACCCCGGCGGCGTGTTCCAGCACGACTGGCCGCAGGACCGGATGGGCGACCTCGCCATCCGCGACAACCTGTTCTACCTCAACGGCGTGCTCTGGGGCGAGAGCGCGCCTGAGGCGGCCGTGATCGCGGGCAAGTTCGGGACGAACCCGGTCTACCGCGTCCTCGACCTGTACGACGTCGAGGACGACCTCGACGCCGACATGTCGGGCAACGTGGCGATGGACCCCCAGATCCCGGTCGTCTTCGCGCCGCTCCAGGCGGCCTCGAGCAGCGGCGTCTCCGCCGAGCCGACGCTGATGAACGACGTCCGCCGCCTGTTCGGGGCCAACACACAGGGCGGGACGGTGGCGATCGCCAACTTCGCGCCGCAGATGAGCTTCGACGTCCGTGCGCTCCCGCTCCCGAAGAACGCCGAAGCCCAGGCCTATGGCGTCCAGCCGGCCCTCATCTACGGCGCGACGCAGTAGCCCGGCTGTCCCCGCCTCGGCGCCGAGGCGGGCCTAGTCGCGCTCGACCGTCAGGAGCACGCCCACGGGCTCGACGGCCGGGCGCGCGTCGCCGTCGGGCGTGAACACGCCGTCGGTGGCGGGCACGAACCACGACCGGTCGCCCTGGCGGACGTAGAGCTCGAAGGGCACGCCAGCCAGCGTCCCGGCGTCGCCGGCGATGGACCACGAGAGCGTCCGCGTGGGCGCGTCCCAGCGCGTGCGGAGGGTCGGGACACCCTCGCCCCACACCCAGCGCTCGAACAGGGGCCCGAGGTCGCGGCCGGCCTCGGCCTCGAGCGCGGCCTGAAACGCGCGCGTCGAGAGCGGCCGGTCGGCGTAGTCGCGCTGGATCTGGCGGAGCGCCTCGAAGAACGCCGTGTTGCCGATCGTGAGGCGGATCAGGTGGAAGACGGCGCCGCCTTTCTGGTAGACCGTCGCCGAGAGGACGTCGCCGGGGTCGTCGTAGGTCGCGGGCACGAGGCGGCGCGCGGCGTCGTTCGGTGAGATCTCGCGGGCCATGAGCGTGCGGAACCGGCGGCCGGCCGTCGGGCCGTCGAGGCGGGCGTAGACCTCCGTCGTGAGGTACGTCGCGGCGCCCTCGCTCAGCCAGAGGTCCCGCCAGTCGGCCGGGACGACGGCGTTGCCCCACCACTGGTGGACGACCTCGTGGATGTTCACCTCCTCGATCGGATTCCGCCCCTCGGCGCGCGCGCCGTAGAGGTCGGCGCGGAGGAACGAAGCGGTGGCGTTCTCCATGCCGGCGTAGGCCATCGGGACCTGGACCGTGGCGTACGTCTCGTACGGGTAGCGCCCCAGGACCGCCGCGAGCGTCTCGATGACCTCGGGCGTCCGGTCGAGGCGCGCCGCGAGGGCGGCGTCGGCGGCGAGGAGCGCGTGGCGGATCGGGACCGGCCCGTCCTGCTCCGTGACCGTGAAGTCGCCGACGGCGAAGGCCCACGTGTAGGGCGGCGCGGGCGCGTCGAGGACGAACCGGGCGACGCGGCGGCCGCCCGCCAGCGAGTCGCCGACGGCGCGGCCCGTCGCGACGACTTCGGCCGCCTCGGGGACGTCGAGCGTGAGGTCGAGCGTCGCGGGGTCCGACGGGTGGTGAACGGCGGGGAGCCAGCCGGCCGTCCGGTCGGGCCAACCGTCGGTGTAGAGGACGGTCTGGCCGGCGGCCTCGTCGGCGTAGAGCCCGGCCGCCGGGACGCCGCGGTAGGCGACCTCGACCCGGGACGCGTCGGCGCGGCGGCCGAGCGGGACCGTGAGCGTGTCCGCCTCTCGCCAGAACAGGACCGGCTCGCCGTCGACTGACGCCGTGACCACCTCGAGCGCGTCGTCGAGGCCGAGGCGGAGGCGCGTGAGCGTGTCGGGGTGCGCGACGTCGAGCGCGGCCGTCGCGTCGAGCCGGAGCGTCGCGGGGTCGAGCGCGATCTCGGCCCGGACGTGTGTGACGTCGACGCCGGGCTGCGGGCGCGGGGCCTCGACGCCGTCGTCGACGACGTCCTCCCCGCACCCGACGGACACCAGAACTAGAGCAGCGAGAGCGAGTCGGCGGCCCACAGGACCCAGGCGATGAGGACGGCTTGCAGCGGCAGCCGCGCGAGCAGCACCCAGCGGGGCGCGAGGCGGCGGAACCGCTCGGACTCGCGCGCCATGTGGAGGTTCGCGGGGAAGACGGCGACCAGGAGAACCGCCAGGCCCCACCCCGCCCACGGCCGGAGCGGGGCGATCAGCAACCCGACGCCGCCCAGGATCTCGGCCGCGCCCGACAGCAGGACGAGCGCGCGCGGGCTCGGCAGCGACGGCGGCACGATCGCCTCGAACAGCCGCGGCTTGACGAAGTGGAGCACGCCGGCCCCGACGAACACGGCGGCCAGCAGGACGAGCGAGACGCCGCGCAGGGTCATGGGTCCGTCCGCCTCGGTGAGCCGGCCGAGCGAGTGGCCGAGGCGGGGCGGCTCACGCGTCGCCGCCGAGGACGTCGCCGTACATCCCCTCGATGAGCGCGTCGGAGATGCCCATCGCCGAGAAGCCGCCGTCGTGGTAGAGCGTCTGCATCGTCACCATCCGCGTGTAGTCGCTGAGGAGCGTGACGCAGTAGTCGGCGCACGAGGCCTGGTCGGCGTTGCCGAGCGGGGCCACCTTCTCGGCAAAGTCGAACATGGCGTCGAAGCCCTGGATGCCGCCGCCGGCCGTCGTCTTGGTCGGGCTCTGGGAGACCGCGTTGATCCGGATGCCGCGCCGGCCGAGCCGGTAGCCGAAGCTCCGGACGATGCTCTCGAGGAGCGCCTTCGCGTCGCCCATCTCGGAGTACTCCGAAAACACGCGCTGCGCGCCGATGTAGCTCATCGCGAGGACCGAGCCGCCGTCGGCGAGCGCGTCCTTGGCCAGCGCGGCGCGGACCATCCGGTGGAGCGAGACGGCCGAGATGTCGAGCGACTTCTGGTACCACTCGTACTTGAGGTCCTCGTAGGGCCGCCCCTTCCGGACGTTCATCCCCATCCCGATCGAGTGGACGACGAAGTCGAGCGGCCCGCCGAGCGCGTCCGTCGCCTGGGTGAACAGGTCTTCGAGCTCGTCGTCGTTCGTGGCGTCGGCGTAGACGACGGGGCTGCCGCCGGTGGCCTCGGCGAGCTCGTCGAGGCGGCCGAAGCGGCGGGCGACGGGCGCGTTCGTGAGCACGAACCGGGCGCCCTCGCGGTGGGCGGCCTCGGCGAGCGCCCAGGCGATGGAGTCGGGGTCGAGCGCGCCGGAGATGACGCCGGTCTTGCCGGCGAGGAGACCATTCGAGTCGGCCATCAGATCAGGATCGGGAGAGGGTCGGCAAGCTACGGCCGGCCCGGGCCGAAGGACCGGAGACGCCAGCCGATCCCGGCACGGGTCCGCCCCCGCGTCCGCCTCGGCGCCGAGGCGGACGGAGTCGGGCTCTAGCGCGCTACGCCAAGAGCTTCTCGACGGCCGCCAGCATGTCGGCCTTCATCACAGGCTTCGAGAGGTAGGCGTCGAAGCCGGCCTCGAGGCAGCGGCGGCGGTCCTCCGGGGAGGCGTGGGCCGTGAGCGCGAGCGTCGGAAGCGTGTTCAGGCGCGGGTCGGCGCGGATCTGCTGGACGAGCTCGATCCCGGTCATCCCGCCCTGGTAGTTCAAGTCGAGCAGGGCCACGTCGACGTCGCCGCCGGCCAGTCGCTCGGCGGCTTCCTCCGCGGACTGCGCCGTCACGACCTCGTACCCCTTGCGGAGGTAGATCTCGAACAGCTGGCAGTTCTCGGGGTAGTCGTCGGCGACGAGGACGGTGGGGC
>JAAXJP010000583.1 GCA_012269805.1 Rubrivirga sp. | reverse complement strand
CTCACAGGTATCGATGATGGCGACGGCGATGGTGACGACGAGTTCACCAACGACGGCGACGAGCTCACGGGCGAGGATGACGGCGACGGTGATGGCTAACACGTCAACGCAGAGGCGGGCGGAGCCGCCGCCGGGCCCAGGGCGCGGCCTGCGCGGGCTCGTCCGCGACCTCGGCGCTGCCCTCCGCGGGACCGACCGCGACTACACCGAGGGGCCGCTCGGGCAGGCGCTCCTGCTGCTGGCGGTCCCGATGGTGCTGGAGATGGTCATGGAGTCCGTCTTCGCCGTCGTCGACGTGTACTGGGTGGCCTCGCTCGGGGCGCCGGCCGTCGCCGCCGTTGGGTTGACGGAGTCGGTCCTGTCGTTGATGTACGCCGTCGCGATGGGGCTGTCGATGGCGGCGACGGCGCTCGTGGCGCGGCGGATCGGGGAAAAGGACCCCGAGGGCGCGTCGCGCGCGGCGGTCCAGGCCGTGGCGGTCGCCGTGGCCGCCTCGCTCCCGTTCGCGGCCGTCGGTGTGCTCTGGGCCCCCGACGTCCTCCGTCTGATGGGGGCCGACGCCGAGACCGTCGCCGTCGGCGCGGGGTACACGGCGTGGATGCTCGGCGGCAACGCCGTCATCATGCTGATCTTCGTGCTCAACGCCGTGTTCCGGGGGGCCGGCGACGCGGCCATCGCCATGCGCGTGCTGTGGCTGGCAAACGGGATCAACCTCGTCCTCGACCCGCTCCTGATCTTCGGGTGGGGCCCGTTCCCCGAGCTCGGCGTGACCGGGGCGGCCGTCGCCACGACGACGGGCCGCGGGATCGCCGTCGTCGTCCAACTCGCCGTGCTTCTGCGAGGCGGGAAGCACCTCCGCGTGTTGTGGGAGCACGTCCGCCTCCGGGCCGACGTGATGGGCCGGCTGCTCAAGACGTCGGCCGGCGGGGTCGCCCAGTTCGCCGTCGCGACCACGTCGTGGGTGTTCCTCGTCCGCGTCGTAGCCGAGTTCGGGGCGGAGGCGCTCGCGGGCTACACCATCGCCATCCGCGTTTTCCTGTTCACGCTCCTCCCGGCGTGGGGCCTCTCGAACGCCGCCGCCACGCTCGTCGGACAGAACCTCGGGGCTGGCAAGCCCGCCCGCGCCGAGCGCTCCGTGTGGGTCGCCGGCGGCGTGACGTCGCTCCTCCTCGGCCTCGTCTCGATCGGCTACATCGTGTTCGACGAGGCCCTCATCCGCCTCTTTACCGACGAGCCCGCCGTCGTCGCCGTCGGAGCCGACGGGCTCCGGACGATGGCGTACGGCTACGTCATCTTCGCGTGGGCGATGGTGCTCCCGCAGGCGTTCAACGGCGCCGGCGACACGCTCACGCCGACGTGGATCAACCTCGGCTGCTTCTGGGCCTTCCAGGTGCCGCTCGCGTGGGCCCTCGCGCTCCCGCTCGGGTGGGAGGCCGGCGGTGTGTTCTGGTCCGTCGTCCTCGCCGAGACGCTGATGGCGGCCGTCGCGGCCGTCCTGTTCCGGCGGGGCCACTGGAAGGAGACCGTCGTCTAGCCCCGCCTGCCTCGCCGCCGAGGTGGAGGGGGCTGTCGAACAGGCTAGGTTCCCCGGACCCACCGCTCCGCACATGCCTACGCACCACGCCCTCGACTACGTCGAGTTCACCGTCCACGACCTTGCCGAGGCCAAGCGGTTCTACGCCGCCGCCTTCGGTTGGGCCTTTACCGACTACGGCCCGGCGTACGCCGGCATCCAGGGGGCGGACCGCGAGGTCGGCGGCCTCGCCGAGGCCGAGACGCCCCGGACGGGCGGCCCCCTCGTGATCCTCTACTCCGACGACCTCGAGGCTAGCCTGCGCGCCGTCGAGGCCGCGGGCGGGACCGTCTCGACGCCGCCGTTTGCGTTCCCCGGCGGGCGCCGCTTCCACTTTCGGGACCCGAGCGGGAACGAGCTCGCGGTCTGGGCCGAAGGGTAGGGGCACGCCGCCGACGTGCCCCTGGCGTGTCTACGCCTCGCCCGCCGGCGCCATCGGTACGTCCGCCTCGGCGTCGTCGTCGACGGAGTCACCGAGGCGGGCGGAGCCGTCGGGGAGCGGCTCGCCGGCCGGGACCGCCTCCAGCGAGACGCCGCCCGCGGGGGTCGCATCGATCACGACGGCGTCGCCCTCGGCCACGAGGCCCGACAGGATCTGCTCCGCGAGCCGGTTCGCGACCTGCCGCTGGAGCACCCGCTTGAGCGGGCGCGCGCCGAACGCCGCGTCGAAGCCCTCCGTCGCGAGGGCGTCCTTGGCCGCGTCCGTCAGCACCAGCCGCACACCCTGGCGCTGCGCCAGCCTCCGCGTCCGGTCGAACAGGATCTCGACGATCTGGCGGATCTGCCCGCGCCCGAGCGGCCGGAACACGACGGTCTCGTCGATCCGGTTGAGGAACTCCGGACGGAGTCGCTGGCGCAGGAGCGCCGTGAGCTCGTCGCGGAGCGCGTCCAGCTCCGCCTCGGTGATCTCGCGGTCGGTCCCGAGCTTCTGCGTGATGAGCTCCGACCCGAGGTTCGAGGTCATGATGATGATCGTGTTCGTGAAGTCCACGACGCGGCCCTTCGAGTCGGTCAGGCGGCCGTCGTCGAGCACCTGCAGGAGCACGTTGTAGACCTCGGGGTGGGCCTTCTCGAACTCGTCGAGGAGCACCACCGAGTACGGCCGACGGCGGACGGCCTCGGTCAGCTGCCCGCCCTCGTCGTAGCCGACGTAGCCGGGGGGCGCCCCGACGAGCCGCGAGACCGTGTGCCGCTCCTGGTACTCCGACATGTCGATGCGCACGAGCGCGCCCTCGTCGTCGAACAGCTGCTCGGCGAGCGCCTTGGCCAGCTCCGTCTTGCCGACGCCCGTCGTCCCGAGGAAGATGAACGAGCCGAGCGGGCGGCTCGCCTCTTGGAGCCCAGCGCGGCTCCGGCGGACGGCGTTCGCGACGGCCTCGACGGCCTCTGGCTGGCCGACGACGCGCTTTTCGATCTCGCGCTCCAGGTGGAGGAGCTTCTCGCGCTCGGTCTCCAGCATCTTCGACACGGGGATGCCCGTGGCCCGCGAGATCACGTCCGCGATGTCCTCGGCGTCGACCTCTTCTTTGAGCATCGCGCCCGAGGCCTGGACCTCCGCCAGCTTGTGGGTTGCGCCCTCGATGGCCTGCTCGAGGCCGGGGATTTGGCCGTAGCGGATCTCCGCGACCTGCCCGAAGTCGCCCTGGCGCTCGAGGTCGGCCGCTGCCGTCTTGAGCCGGTCGATCTCGGCCTTCGACTCCTTGATCGTGGTGACGAGGTCGCGCTCCTGCTCGTACTTGGCGCGGAGCCGGTCGCGCTCCTCCTCCAGGTTGGCGAGCCGCTCGGTGATCGCCTCGACCTGGGCGGTGTCGCCCTCGCGCTTGACGGCCTCCCGGGCGATCTCCTGCGTTCGGATCTCGCGCTCGACCTGGTCGAGCTCCTCCGGCGTCGAGTCGATCTCGATGCGGAGGCGGCTGGCGGCCTCGTCGATAAGGTCGATGGCCTTGTCCGGGAGAAAGCGGTTCGTGACGTAGCGGTCCGAGAGCTCGGCCGCGGCCACGATCGCGCCGTCGGTGATGCGGACGCCGTGGTGGACCTCGTAGCGGTCCTTGATCCCGCGCAGGATCGCGACGGTGTCCTCGACGGAGGGCTCCTCGACGAGGACCATCTGGAAGCGTCGCTCCAGCGCCTTGTCCTTCTCGAAGTACTTCTGGTACTCGTCGAGCGTCGTCGCGCCGACGGCCCGGAGCTCGCCGCGCGCGAGCGCCGGCGTGAGGATGTTGGCCGCGTCCCTCGCGCCCTCGCCGCCGCCGGCGCCCACGAGCGTGTGGATCTCGTCGATGAACAGGATGACCGCGCCGTCGGAGTCGGTCACGTCCTTTACCACGGCCTTGAGCCGGTCCTCGAACTCGCCGCGGTACTTCGCGCCCGCGATGAGCGCGCCCATGTCGAGCGCGAGGATCCGCTTTGACTGCAGGCCCTCGGGTACGTCGCCCTCGACGATCCGGATCGCCAGCCCCTCGGCGATCGCCGTCTTCCCGACGCCCGGCTCGCCGACCAGGACCGGGTTGTTCTTCGTGCGCCGCGAGAGGATCTGCAGGACGCGGCGGATCTCGTCGTCGCGCCCGATGACGGGGTCGATCTTGCCCTTCCGGGCCGCCTCGTTGAGGTCGCGGGCGTAGCGGTTGAGCGCGTCGTACTTCGACTCGGCGTAGGGGTCGGCCACGCGCTGGCCGCCCCGCACCTGCTGGAGGACGCCGAGGAGCGCGTCCTTCGTCACGCCCTGGCTCTGGAGCGCGTTGGCGGTCGCGCCGTCGCCCTCGGCGAGCGCCATCAGCAAGTGCTCCGACGCGACGTACTCGTCGCCGAGCGCCTCGGCCTCCTTGAGCGCGCGGTCGAACGCCTTGTTGAGGTCGGTCCCGACGTACTGGCCGGAGACGGACGCGCCGGTCACCGTCGGGAGCTTCTCGATGGCGCGGTCGGCGAGGGCCGCGAGGGTGTCGGCGTTGGCGCCGAGGCGGGAGAGGAG
>JAAXJP010000541.1 GCA_012269805.1 Rubrivirga sp. | reverse complement strand
GCCCGTCCCCGCCCGCGCCGCCATGATCTCCGCCGCCGACTTCCGCACGATCGACGTCTTTTCAGATCAGGACGAGGACGCGCTCGACTGGCTCGCTTCCGTCGCCAAGGAGCAGACGATCGCCGAGGGGGAGCGGCCGTTCGAGCGGGGCGCCCCAGCCGAGTATCTGTACGCGGTGGTCGAGGGCGGCTTCCAGATCTTCACGATTCAGGGCGAAAAGCGGACGCTCTTCGGCACGATCCGCGAGGGGGAGATCTCCGGCCTCCTCCCCTACTCGCGAATGGAGACGTTCGCCGGCGAGGGGATCGCCATCGCCGACAGCCGGATCGCGCAGGTCCACAAGGACCACTTTACCGAGATGCTCGCGCGGATGCCCGAGGTCGGCAAGCGGCTCGTCGCGCGGATGACCGACCGCGTGCGGGAGTCGTCGCGGACGGAGGTCCAGCGCGAGAAGATGATGTCGCTGGGCAAGCTCTCGGCCGGGCTGGCGCACGAGCTCAACAACCCGGCTGCCGCCATCCGTCGCTCCGTCGCCGACCTTCGCCAGCGGCTCGAGATGATGCCCAAGATGGTGACCCGGCTCACTGGCCATGGCCTTACGCCCGATCAGGTCGAGGCCGCCCGCGGCGCCCTCATGACGTGTACCGCCCCCACGCCCGGCACCCTCACCACCATCGAGCGAAGCGAGAAGGAGGACGAGCTCGCCGACTGGCTCGAAGACCGCGGCGTCCCCCACGCCTACGTCGTCGCCGAGGTGCTGGCCGACGAGGGCGTCACGACGAAGGCGCTCACGCACATGGCCGAGCACGTCGACGAGAAGGCGCTCGCCGACGTGATCCTGTGGATCGAGAAGGGCCTGGCCGCCGACCGGCTCCTCGCCGAGATCGAGCGGGCCTCGGCGCGCATCTCGGACCTCGTGGCCTCGGTCAAGGGCTACACCCACCGCGACCAGGCCCCCGACCGCCAGCGGATCGACGTCCGCGAGGGGCTCGACCAGACGCTGACGATGCTCGGCCACGCGATCAAGGTCAAGAACGCCCACGTCGTCCGCGACTACGGCGACGGCGTGCCCGAGGTCTGCGTCTTCCCCGGCGAGATCAACCAGGTCTGGACGAACCTCCTCGACAACGCCTTCGACGCGATCGCCGAGGGCGGGGAGGTCCGCCTCGGGACGCGCGTCGAGGGCGCGCTCGTCTGCGTGACGGTCGCCGACGACGGGCCGGGCATCCCGGCCGAGGCGCAGGAGCGGATCTTCGAGCCGTTCTACACGACGAAGGAGCCGGGCAAGGGCACCGGCCTCGGCCTCGACATCGCCCGGCGGATCGTGGCCCAGCACGAGGGCCGGATCACGGTCGAGAGCGAGCCGGGCCGGACCGTCTTCGAGGTCTGCCTTCCCATCGACGCGCCCAAGGCGTCCGTGACGCCGCTCGACGCGCTGGAGGAGGTCGAGGCCTAGCCGACGGACCCGACGGCGTCACGCGGGCGCCAGCGCCCTGAGGGAACGTCTCGGGGTCGACGGCGATACGGCGCCTATGAACTTTGGCGTCACCCTCGACCTCGGCCTCGCCGGCTGGGGCCTCTTCGTCGTCTACGCCGCCGGCGTGCTCACGGCCGTCGACGCGGTCATGAACGCGCGGACGCCACAAGGGGCGACGGCATGGGTCTTCGCGCTCGCCACGCTCCCGCTCGCGGCGCTCCCGCTCTACTGGATCTTCGGCCGGTTCAAGTTCGAGGACTACCTCGACACGCTCCGCGACTTCGACTCCGAGATCGCCGACGGGCTGGAAAAGGCGAAAGAAGGCCCGCTCCGACCGTTCCTCGTCGCGAACGAGCGGCAGGACGACGGGCGCGAGGTCGGCGAGATGCGCGCGTTCGACGAGATGGCCACGCTCCCGTTTACGCGGGGCAACGACGTCGGCCTGCTCGTCAATGGCGAGGCCACCTTCGAGGCGCTCTTCGAGGCCCTCGACGCGGCCCAGAGCTACATCCTCACCCAGTTCTACATCGTCCGCGACGACGAGATCGGGGAGCGCTACAAGCAGCACCTTCTCGACGCCGCGCGCCGCGGCGTGACCGTCCGGTTCCTGTACGACACGGTCGGCTGCTGGAAGCTGCCCACCCGCTACAAACGCGAGCTGGCCGACGCCGGCGTCCACCTCTGCCCGTTCACCGGGCCGCGGAACTGGCTGAAAAAGCTCCGTCTCAACTTCCGCAACCACCGCAAGATCACGGTCGTGGACGGCCGCGTCGGGTTCGTCGGCGGCCACAACGTCGGCGACGAGTACCTCGGCAACACCGAGGACTTCCCCCACTGGCGGGACACGCACCTCCGCGTCGAAGGCCCGATCGTGCAGGGCCTCCAGCTGTCGTTCGCGCGCGACTGGTACTACGGCACCCGCGAGGAACTCGGTGGGCTCGTGTGGGAGCCGACAGCGGCCGAGGCCGACCGGACGGCCCTCGTGATGTCCTCCGGCCCGGCCGACGAGATCGAGACGTGCGGCCTGCTCTACACGCACGCGATCGAGAGCGCCGAGGACCGGATCTGGATCGCGAGCCCGTACTTCGTGCCCGACGGCCGCGTGCTCGGCGCGCTCCAGCTGGCGGCCCTCCGCGGCGTCGACGTCCGCGTGCTCATGCCGCGAAAGATCGACAGCGTGCTCTTCAAGTGGGTCCCCTACGCCTACCTCCCCGAGGTTGAGCGCGCCGGCGTGAAGGTGTTCCTCTACGAGCCCGGCTTCATGCACCAGAAGGTGGCCCTCGTCGACGACGACTTCGCCATCGTGGGCACGGCCAACTTCGACAACCGCTCGTTCCGGCTCAACTTCGAGACGACCGTCGTGACCCAGAACGCCGACGTCTGCGCCGACGTGGCCCGGATGCTCGAACACGACTTCGAACGGGCGACGCGGATCACGAGGGAAGACCTCGCCGACAAGTCGTTCGCCTTCCGGTTCGCGGCCAACGCCACGCAGCTCCTGGCGCCGGTCCTCTGAGGCTTTCCGCCTCGACGCCGAGGCGGAGGGACCGGCGGGCTCAGTGGTACAGGAACAGCGGGACCTTGGCCTTCTCGAGCAGCTTCGTCGCGCTCGACCCGAAGATCATCTTGCGGAAGCCGGACTTGGCGTAGGCGCCCGAGACGACGAGATCGGCGCGGTCGCCCTGGGCGAGGTCGCAGATCCGGTCGGCCGGGTGGCTGCTCTCGACGCCAGTCGTCGTGACCGTCCCGAAGCCGTGGGCGGCGAGGTAAGCCGCCGCGTCGAGGCGGAGCCGCTCGCTCGCCATCCGGTCCGCCTCGGAGTCACCGTGGACGTGGACGATCTCGACGGCGACGTCCGTCCCGAACGGCGAGAGGTGGGCAAACTTCTGGAGGGCCCGCGCCGACGGCGCGCTCCCGTCGTAGGCCACGGCCACGCGCGAGACGGCCGGCCGCGCCGTCCCGACGATCAGCGTCGCGGCGGCGGCTTCCTGGAGGACTTTGCCGAGCGTGTGTGTCCGCTTGTCGGGGTCGGCGTAGTAGAAGTGGCTCTCGCGCCCCGCCACCAACAGGTCGTGCGTCCGCATCTCGTCGAGCAGGCTCTTGACCAGCTCGCCCTCGCCCACGCGGTCGCCCGTGTGGCGGACGCCCTCGGCCTCGACGCGCTCGGTGAACTGGGCGATGAGCCCGCGGGCCCGCTGCCGCGTCTCTTCGGTGAGTTGCTCTCGGAGCCGCTCGGCGTAGTACATCGACCCGATGCCACCGCCCGCAGCCTCCTGCCCAATCGAGTCCTTGTCGACGAAGGCGAGACCGGTGAGCTCCCCACCGTGCCGCTTCGCGATGTCGATGGCCGTGTCCGTTGCGACGGGCGTATCAGAATCGGGATCGAGAACGACGAGGATGCGCTGGGTCATGGCCGGGTGGAGAGGGGACTCGAAAGGTACGCGGAGAACGCGGCAGAGCAGCCTGACTGACAGCCTGTCACCGACCGGTCTGCGAGTGGTATACCCGAGGCGATCAGTGGTCTATGCCTCCTGGCTTCCCTCCTCGGGCTCCGTCCACACCCCTCTGTATTACTCTGTATGAAAGAATAGAATGCTGAAGAAGTAGTAGGGCTGTGGATCCCGTGGACAACTGGGGGGACAGGAGCGCTCGTGGAGAACCGTGGACAACTGCCCTGTCTGTCCACGAGTCCATCCACGACGAGAGCTCCCCGTCCAGTCGCTGAGGAAGGCGCTAGGACTGATCTCCAGGGAGTCGTCCACATCTCCACACTCGTCCACAGGGAGGCCGAGGGTCTAGCCCACCCGGCCGAGGGCTAGGGGGCATGTGGACAAGGGGTCGCACAGCCCGTGGGCGGTCTGGGGTTGACGCAGGGTCCGAATCCCCCATCCGTCGATGCGTCCACAGGCCTCCCCGATTGGCCGGGGGTTTTCCACACCGGCATCCACAGTGTGGATAGCCTTTTTTCGAGCGTCTGGGCCGGTCGGTGGACGACCGCTCGCGGACATCGAGACGGGCAGGCCCGGAACGAGCGGGGGGCCGCGCCGACAGATCGGCACGGCCCCGGTGGCGTGAAGGTCGGTTCTCGGAGCTACGGACGTCCGAGGAGCGAGAACATCTTCTGCTTGTAGGTCTCGACGCCGGGCTGGTTGAACGGGTCGACGCCCAGCATCGTCCCGCTCACGGCTACCGCGTGCTCGTAGAAGTAGAGGAGCCGGCCGAGCGTCTCGGCGTCGAGGCGCGACAGCGTAAGCGTCCAGTTTGGGACGCCGCCCTCGGCGTGGGCCTCGGCCGTCCCCTCGTAAGCCTTCTCGTTGACGAAGCCGTAGGGCTTGCCGGCGAGGTAGTTCAATCCGTCCGGGTCCCCGTCTTCCTCCTTGACGGCCGGCCCGTCGGCCGCGTCGTCGATGCGGAGGAACGTCTCGACAAGGACGCGCTGGCCCTGCTGGACGTACTGCCCGACCGAGTGGAGGTCCGTCGTGTACTGGAGCGTGACCGGGAAGAGGCCCTTCCCCTCTTTCCCCTCGCTCTCGCCGAAGAGCTGCTGCCACCACGCGCCGATGCCAGTCAGCCGGGGGTCCATCGAGGCAAGGACCTCCGTCTTGTAGCCGGCCTCGTGGAAGGCGTAGCGGTCGGCCGCGTACTGGAGCGCCGGGTGGGTCGGGGCGGCCTCGGTGAGCTCGCGGGCCTGGGCGACGGCGCCGTAGAACAGGGTCCGCACGTCGATGCCGGCGGCGGCGATGGGCAGGAGGCCGACCGGCGTCAAGACCGAGAACCGCCCGCCGACGTCGTCGGGCACCACGTAGCGGCGGTAGCCGCGCTCGACGGCGAAGTCGTGGAGCGCCCCCTTGTGGGCGTCCGTCGTCGCGATGATCCGGCGGTCGGCGTCGTCGAACCGCTCCTCCAGAAACCGACGGGCGAGGCGGAAGGCGAGCGCCGGCTCCAGCGTCGTCCCCGACTTCGAGATCACGTTGACGTAGACGCTCTTCCCGTCGAGGTACTCGAACAGGCGCTCGTGGTAGTCGGGCCCGAGATGGTTGCCGGCAAAGTGGATCTCCGGGCCGTCGTCGGAGAACGGCGGGACGAGGGCCTGCATGACGGCCTCGGCACCGAGGTAGGACCCGCCGATCCCGATGCAAAGGAGGACGTCGGCGCGCTCGCGGATCTCGGCGGCCGTCTCGGCGACGCTTTCGAGAAGCGCGTCGTCGGGATCGAGGAGCATCTGCCGCCAACCGAGCATCCCGGGGCTGGCGGTCTCGCCGTCGAGGACGCGCTGGTGGGCGTCGAGGACGTCGGCGTCGAGGGCGTCGCGATCGACGTCGAGATCGGCGAGCGCGTCGGCGGCGTGCTGGCGGTCGAAGTGGATGGGCATCGAGTCAGAGGGGAGGGACGTGCGAACGCCCTCCGCGCGACGCGGTGCCGGTTATCCCTTCGTGACGGCCGCGCGCCGGAGTCGGACGCCCGTCCACGACCCGTCGGCGCCAGCGACATGCGGCTCGGCCTCGACCGGCCCGCCAGCCGCCTCCCACCACGCGCCGAGGCGGGCCTGGACGGCCTCGGGCGGAAGCGGACACGGCGTGCGTACCGTCCGTCCCCTCGCCACGACGCGGACCTCGAAGTACGGGCGCGTCCGGTCGAGGTCGACGTGCTCGACGCCCGACCACGGGATCGTCCGTCCGTCGACGCGGACGCCGTCCAGCCCGGCCGCGAGCCGGCGGAGCGTGCGGGCGCCGCCGAGCGGGACGGCCACGAACGGGACGCTGAACACGAACGCCGCCGTCCACACGAGGACGCTCTGCGAGCCGAGCAGAAAGACGAGCGCGAGCGGGAGCATCGGCAGCCCGGCGAGAACGGTGTACGTGACCCGCAAGCGGCGGAGGTCGCGCTCCGACGTCAACTCGAGGATCGGCGGGTCGCGCTCCACGGCCTACTCCGCCTCGGCGAGCCGGTCGAGGTGGGCGCACTGGCGCCGCGCGCGGGCGCGGACCGACGGCGCCGGGTGGTCCAGCGCGGCCTCGGCGAGCGGGCGGACGCGGCCGAGGAGTGCCGGGTGCCGACGGACCGCGGAAACGGCTGCGTCGAGGGCGTTGGCGCGGACGGCTGGCGGCTCGGTCCGGAGCCAGGTTTCGGTATGGTCCACCAGTCGGTGGGCCTCGTCGAGGCGGAGGGGGACGCGCGACAGCAGCAGCGGGAGAAGCCGCCGGAGCGCGCCGCCGCGGCGACTGGCCTCGGCAGCGGCGAGGAGCGCGTCGGCGAAGGGCGCTAACGGGGCGGGGTCGCGACGGGTGGCGCGGTCGAGCGCGATCGTGGCCCGGTTGCGGAGCCCCTCGTCGTCGTCCGACAGCGCGTCGACCAAGACCTCGACGAGACCGGGCTGGTCGGCAACCTCCTCCGAGACGGCGGGCGCGTGGCCCAACGTCCCGGATGAGGCGCCGTCGGCGAGGCGGAGGAGGACCGGGTGCACGCTACCGGTAGCGGCCCTCGCGGAAGACGGCCCGGATGTCGTCCAGCACCTCGCGGTCGATCCGCAAGGTCTCGCCGGCGTCGAGGTCCACGTCGGCGACCTCGTCGATGCGGAGGTCGTAGTTCTCCCAGCCCATGTAGTCGGTCAGGATCGACTGGAACTCGGGGTCGACCTCGCCGTCGGCCGGGCCGTCGTAGAAGTCGCGGGCGAGCCAGATCTCTTGGAGCTCGCGGGCGATCGCGGGCGTGATCTCGACCATGTCGGCCGGGTCGGAGTCGGTGAAGTAGAGGTCGTTGAGCGCGACCAGCCGCTCGAGCTCGGCGAGCGGCGTCGGGTGGTCGTAGACCGAGATGTCGACAACGACGTCGGACCCATCATAGCCCGCGCCCCCGCGGTGGACGACGAGCGCGGCCGACTGCTCGCCCCGCTTGTCGCCGCCGGCGCGCCCGCCGGCGACGAGCGCCGCCGTGAGCCGCTGCGCGAGCGTGCCGGTGCTCGCCTCGAACGTCTCCGCGATCGCGTCGACCGTCTCCTGCGAGACCAAGATGTTGCCCTGTGCCGCGTAGCCGTGCCCGACCGCGACCACGCCCGCCTCGGCGATCGCGTCGGAGCCGCCGACCCGGCCACCGCGCCAGTCGAACGCCTCGGCGCCGGTGAACGTCGCGGCATTGCCGCGCGCGTCGACCATGCCCACCTGGCGGACGGGCGGGTTCGGGTCGTTGCGCATCGAGATGCGGAGGGCCTCCTCGGCCGTCGCGCCCTCGGCCATCAGCGCGATCCCCTCCGGGCCGTACGCGAGGCGGGCGAAGCTCTGCGTCGCCACGGCCCCGACGCCCGCTTTCACCGTCGGCACCATGAACCGGACGTTCGGGAACTTGGACTGGACCGCGACGCCGATCTCGCCCGTCGTCGTGTCGACGGCGACGATCGAGAACGTCGAGACGAGCGGTTCGCCGGCCTCGTTCGTGACGATCCGCGGCTGGTGTGCGCAGCCGGCGACCGCCAGCGCGGCGACGAGGGAAACGAAGAGGCGGGGGGCGGGCGTTGGCATCGGTGTCTGGTCCGAAACAGGGATCCGTAGTCTAGCGCCCATGCCTCTCGCCCGCCCCGCCCGTCTTCTCGCGCTCGCCGCCACCTTATGTATAGGGGCGTCGCCCGCCGCGGCCCAGGGCGAGGCCCAGATCGCCCGCGTCCAGTACGGCGGCGGCGGCGACTGGTACTCCGGCGACCCGCTCCCCACCCTCATCGCGTACGCCCGCGAGCACACGCTCCTCGATCTCGCCCCCGAGCCGATCACCGTCGAGCTCACGAGCGACCGGCTCTTTACGGTCCCGATCCTCTACCTCAACGGGCACGGCAACGTGGTCCTCACCGACGCCGAGGCGGGCCGGCTCCGGCGCTACCTCGAGGGCGGCGGCTTCCTTATCGTCAACGACGACTACGGGCTGGACGAGGCCGTGCGCCGCGAGCTCCGGAAGGTGTTCCCCGAGCAGGAGCTCCAGCCGCTCCCGGCGAGCCACCCGGTCTACCGCGCGCACTACGACTTCCCGGACGGCCTGCCCAAGATCCACGAGCATGACGGCGCGCCGGCCGTCGGCTACGGGCTGTTCCACGAGGGGCGCCTCGTCGTGTTCTACGCCCACGAGAGCGACCTCGGCGACGGCTGGGAGCCGGAGGGCGTCCACCCGAACCCGCGCGCGGCGCGGGAGGCGGCGCTCCGGATGGGCGTCAACCTCCTCGTCTACGCCATGACGCAGGGCGTCGTGCAGTAGGGGAGCTAGCTTTGGATCTCGGCGGAATCGGCCGATACCCGCCGTCTCCGAACCCGTCGGTCTCATGACTCCCGGACGTATCCTCTTCGTCGGTCTGATCCTGGTGGCGGGGCTGCTGTACCTGCTCAACCCGGGCCCGGAAGCGTTCCAGGAGTTCTTGCAGGCCGAGGCCGCCGCCCGCGCGCGCGAGGAGGCCGGGGCGTCGGGCAGCAACGTGACCGACTTTCTCGACGACCGCCTCGGTCGCCGCGCGGGCCGGGTCGACATCGAGGACGTCGGGCGCGAGAACTACTACGTGGCGAGCGTCTACCGCGTCGACCTCAACGGGCGGTTCCCCGGCGGCGAGTGGGAGTACCTCGGCATCGCCGGCTGGTTTACGCCCATCGAGCAACCATCCGACGACCCGTAGCCAGCGGGTCCGCCTCCGACCTCCCGAGGCGGGCCGAATGGGGCCGTTCCTGCCGGCGGGGTGGGCTAGCTTTCGGGGCCCCGCCGAACGCCCCCATGACTGCCCTCCAGGACACCGACCCCGCCGTCTTCGACATCGTCCGCCGTGAGGTCGAGCGGCAGAACGACGGCCTCGAGCTGATCGCGTCGGAGAACTTCGTCAGCCCGGCCGTGCTCCAGGCGATGGGGAGCCCGCTCACGAACAAGTACGCCGAGGGCCTGCCCGGCAAGCGCTACTACGGCGGCTGCGAGGTCGTCGACGAGGCCGAGACGCTGGCCAAAGAGCGGGCGCAAGAGCTGTTCGGCGCCGACTGGGTCAACGTCCAGCCGCACTCGGGCGCGACGGCGAACAGCGCGGTCTACCTCGCCTTCATGGACCCGGGCGATCGGCTCCTCGGCCTCGACCTCGCCCACGGCGGCCACCTCACGCACGGGAGCCCGGTCAACTTCTCGGGCAAGCTCTACGAGCCGCACTTCTACGGCGTCGACACGGAGGGCGAGATGGCCGGGCGGATCGACCTCGACAAGGTCCGGGAGAAGGCCCGCGAGGTCCGGCCGCGGATGCTGTCGGTCGGCGCGAGCGCCTACAGCCGGGACTTCGACTACGCCACGATGCGCGAGATCGCCGACGAGGTCGGCGCCGTCCTCTGGGTCGACATGGCCCACACGGCCGGGCTCATCGCGGCGGACCTCCTCAACGACCCGCTCCCGCACGCCCACGTCGTCACGACGACGACGCACAAGACGCTCCGCGGGCCGCGCGGCGGGATGATCCTTGTCGGGCCGAACGGCCCCTCCCCCACCGGCGAGACGCTCCGGAACGGAAACCCGAAGACGACCGGCCAGGTCCTCGACTCGGCCATGTTCCCCGGCACGATCGGCGGGCCGCTCATGCACGTGATCGCGGCGAAGGCCGTCGCGTTCGGCGAGGCGCTCAGGCCCGAGTTCGCGACCTACCAGGAGCAGACGCTCGCCAACGCGCGGGCGATGGCCGGGGCGTTCGTCGAGAAGGGCTACGCGGTCGTGAGCGGCGGGACCGACAACCACCTCGCGCTCGTCGACCTCCGCTCGAAGGGCTGCACCGGCAAAGAGGCCGAGGCCTGGCTGGGCGAGGCCGCGATCACGGTCAACAAGAACATGGTGCCGGGCGACCCCGAGAGCCCGTTCGTGACGAGCGGCATCCGGGTCGGCGCGCCGGCGATGACCACCCGTGGGTTCGGCCCGGATGAGTTCCGCCGCGTGGTCGAGCTGACCGACCGCGTGATCGAGAGCCGCGGGGCCGACGCCGAGGCCGTCCGCGCCGAGGTCCGCGCGCTCTGCGACGCGTTCCCGCTCTACGACGTCGACTCGCTCGGCGCCGAGCCGGTCGCCGCCTGACCCTCCCCCGCCTCGGTCCGCCTCGGTCCGCCTCGGTCCGCCTCGGCGCCGAGGCGGGAGAAAGCTCGGCTCGCCAGCGGTCGATTGTTCGCGTGCCGATCATGCGTGGCGCACGCGACTGCGCGGCCGGCCGCGTTCTCCGCTGGCCTGAGGCTCGGGAGTTCCCGCAACCTCGGCGTTTGTCGCCCCGTCCCCCTCTGCGGCACGCCGCTTGCCGGCCGCCGCTCCGTATGTTGCTCTCCGCGTCGCGCCCGACGCGGCCCGCCGTCGCCCCCATGCCGAACGACTACAGCACCGTCCCCGAGTCGGCCCTCGCCAAGCTGGGGCACACGCTCTACCAGCGGGCGCTGGTCCGGCGTGAGGATGAGGCCATCACCGACCCGCGCGGCCAGCCGATCGGGTGGCTCCTCGACACGCGGACTCCGATGCTCGACGGCGACGTCTTTCAAGAGGCCGGGGCGGTCCTCGCCGAACGGCTCCGCGGGCGCGGGATCGACCAGGTGGCCGGGTTCGGCTACGGCGCGTTCCCCCTCGTCACGGCCGTCCTCCCGCACGGGACCGACGAGCGGCCGTTCCGCGGCGGGTTCATCCGGGAGCGGCGGAAGGCCTACGGCCGGCGGCGGCTCGTGGAGGGGCCCCTCGACCGGAGCCGCCCGGTGGCGCTCATGGACGACATCCTCAACAGCGGGCGGTCGGCGGCGCGCGCCGCGGCGCTCCTCCGGAGCGACGGGTTCGAGGTGGCCGGCGTGGTTACGCTGTTCAACTTCACGTGGAGCGGTGGCCGAGCCCGCCTCGAGGCCGAGGGGCTCTGGGTCGAGTCGCTCCTCGAACTCAACCTCCGCGAGAGCGCCCGCGCGGCGACGCCCTCCGGCGACACAGCGTAGGGTGAAGAGTGAGGCGTAACGGGTGGTGGGCCGCCTAGGCGAGACCCTTTTCGGCAGGCGCGACGTTCGACGCCGCTGAGGCCCGACCCGAGGGCGCCCACTCTCCTCTCACGCACCCCTCCTGACACGCATGGACGTTTGGCGCTCGCGGTCGCAGAAGGCGGCGGCCTCGTCGGGCGACGGGGCGGCCGACCCGGTCCGCCTCGACCAGACGCCGCCGCCGGCCCCGCGGCAGGCTCCCTCGGAGGCCGTTCCCGCGCACATGCAGGCGGCGGCCGGCGAGATGCCGTTCCTCGACCACCTCGAAGAGCTCCGCTGGCGGATCCTGAAGGCCCTCGGCGGCATCCTCGTGTGCGTCGTCGCGTGCCTCTTCTTTACCGACTGGATCATCGACGCGCTCCTGCTCGGGCCGACGCGGGCGGACTTCTTCATGTACGAGGCGCTCCGGCTGAGCGCGGTCGACATCGTCCTCCAGAACCGGACGGTCACGGGCCAGTTCTTCGCCTTTTTCGGGACCGTGATCGCGGCCGGCGTGGTGATCGGGTCGCCGATCGTGGTGTACCAGACGTGGAAGTTTATCGAGCCGGGGCTGTACCCGAGCGAGCGGAAGGGGCTCCGGTTCGCGGCCGTGTTCGCGGCGTTCTTCTTCGCGCTCGGGATCTCGTTCGGCTACCTCATCATCGCGCCGATCGCGCTCCAGTTCTTCGCCCAGTTCCAGATCTCGGAGACGATCGTCAACGAGTTCGACATCTCGAAGTACTTCTCGATGCTCATCACGTGGGCGTTCGGGGCGGGCATCCTGTTCGAGCTGCCGGTCGTGGTGACGATTCTCGCGAAGGTGGGCGTGCTCACGCAGGCGATGCTGAAGGCCGGACGGCGCTACGCCGTCGTCGTCGTCCTCATCATCTCGGCGTTCATCACGCCGCCGGACCCGTGGAGCCAAGTGCTCATGGCGATCCCGCTGATGGGCCTGTTCGAGCTCTCGATCTGGCTGACGGGCGTCGTCGAGCGGCAACGCGCGCGCGAACTGGCGGCTGAGGAGCGCCGCGAGGCGAAGGAACGGGCAACGCGCGAGGCCCAGGCGACGACCGAGGCGGCCTCGGGCGAGCCGCCGGCCGGGCCGAACCCGGAGTAGGGCGGCTGTTGTGACCTGCCGGCCGCCGCCGTGCGGTCGACACTCTGGGCTCCCTTCCATCTCGCCATGCGATCCGCCGCTCTCCTCCCGCTTCTCGCCCTGATCCTCGTCGCGTGCGACACGGTTGGCCCCGTGGTCGATCGCACCGACGTGAACATCTACGAGCTGACCCACGACGCCGACGCGCTCGTCGGCACGTGGGACCTCGTGTCGGTCACGCCGTCTGGCGAATGCATGGGCGAGAACTGCACGCGGACCCGGTCGGCCGAAGAGGCCGGTCAGTCGGCTCGCGTCACATTTCGGACGGACGGCACAGCGACGTACACCTCCGACGACCACACACGGGCAGAGGGCGCCTATCGGGTTGCGTACCGGCGCTACGAGAACGGTACGCTCAGCCACGCTCCGCGCCTCTACATCGGCGAGCAGGGCTACGACTTCGGGATCGACGGTGACCGGCTCTACTTCGAGTATCGCTTCGTCGACGGACCGCTTCTGGAGTTCGCGCGGCGGTAGCCCGGCTCTGCCCACCTCGGCGCCGAGGCGGCTCGGGGGAGGGCGCGAAGGGTCGGGGCGCGGCGTTAGCCTGTCGCTCCATTCCGTTCGCCCCATGCGTCGCCTCGTTCTCGCCGCCCTCGTCGCCCTGCCGGTCGCGGCGCCCGCCGTCGCTCAGACCGGCGTCGACTTTTTCGCCATCCGAAAGAGCTTCGGACTCTACGGCGCCGTCTACGAGACGCTCGCGGCCGACTACGTCGACGCCATCGACTCGGAAGCGCTGATGCGGAGCGGGATCGGGGCGATGACCGGCTCGCTCGACCCGTACACGGTGTACTACGACGAGGCGACGGCCGCGGCGAGCCGGCTCCAGCAGGGCGGCGACGTGGGCGGGGTCGGCGTGGTCGTGGCCGAGCGCGGCGGGCGGCTCGTGGTCGTGAGCGTCCTCGACGGCTCCGACGCCGAGCGCCAGGGCCTCCGGCCGGGCGACGCCGTCGTGACGCTGGCGGGGCAGCCGGCCGACGACCTTTCGGCCCAACGCGCCAACTCGCTGCTGCGCGGCGAGCCGGGGTCGAGCGTGCCCGTCGAGGTCGCGCGAGAAGGCGAGCCCGACCCGCTTCGGTTCGTTCTCGTCCGCGCCGGCGACCCCGAGAGCGAGGTGACCTACTCCGGCTACCTCGGGGACCCGGCGGACGGGGTCGGCTACGTGAGGCTGAACCGGTTTCTGCAGGACGCCGCCGGGCAGGTCCAGCGTGCCGTCGGCGGGCTCCAGGGCGAGGGCGAGCTCCGAGCGCTCGTGCTCGACCTCCGTGGCAACCCGGGTGGGTTGCTCGATCAGGCCGTCGCGCTCAGCGGCCACTTTCTACCGCAGGGGAGCCTCGTGACGGAAACGCGGGGCCGGGCCGCCGGGACCGACCAGACCTACCGCACGCAGGAGGCCCCGACCCTGCCCGACCTCCCCGTCGCTGTGCTGGTCGATGGGACGAGCGCGTCGGCGAGTGAGATCGTGTCGGGCGCGCTGCAAGACCACGACCGTGGCGTGGTCGTCGGCGAGACCACGTTCGGGAAGGGTCTCGTCCAGGTCGTTCGCCCGATGCCGTACGGGACGGCCCTCAAGCTGACCGTCAGCCGCTACACGACGCCGTCGGGCCGTGAGATCCAGCGCCTCGCCTACGCCCAAGGCCGCGAGGCCACGGAGGTCGGCGCCGGTGCGCAGACGTTCCAGACCGAGGGCGGGCGGACGGTCCGCAGTGGCGTCGGAATCGAGCCGGACGTCGTGGTCACGGTCGGTGAGGAGAGCGAACTCGAGGCCGCGCTGGTCCGGTCGGCCGCGTTCCTCCGCTTTGCCAACCGCTTCGCCGCCGAGACGCCCGACCTCCCCGACGGCTTCCGCGTGGACGGCGCGCTCCTCGACCGCTTCCGCCAGTTCGTCGAGGCCGAGGGGCTCGAGTACCGGACTGACGCCGAGCGGACCGCCGACGCGCTCGGCGAGACCCTCGACGAGGCCGGCTACGGAGGCGCCGAGGAGGCACTCGCCGAGCTCCGGCAGGCCGTCGCGCGGGAGAAGGCCCGAGACTTCGAGCGCCACGCGGACCGGCTCCGAGCGCACCTCCGTCAGGAGATCCTGTCGCGCTATGTCGGGCAGGAAGCGCAGACCGTCGACGCGCTCTCTGAAGACCCGGTCGTGGCCGAGGCTCGGCGGATCGTCCTCGACCCGGCCGAATACGGGCGGATCCTAGGGCGGTAGCCGTAGTCTCCGGGGACTCCCTCCCCCCATGCGCTGTCTCGCCCTTTCCCTCCTCGCGCTCGTCGGCTGCGGCACGGAGTCGGGTGGCCGGTCCGACGTCGCCGGCGTGGCGGCCGGCGGGTCGGAGGCCGCGACGGCGAACGGAGTCGACGTCGCCGCGGCCATCGGCGGATTCTCGGAGGTCGACGGGACGCCGTTCCTCCGGGCGGACCTCGGCACCGGCCGCGGCGGAGGCTACAGCGTCTCGGGCCGCGGCGAGTACGCGGAGACGACGAACGTCCTCTTCTACGACACCCGGTCGCGGGAGGGGCGCTGGCTCTTCCCCGAGGCGGACCAGGTCGTGCTCCAGTCGGCCGAGCTCCGCGATAGCACGCGCGTCCGGGCGTTCCTCTACGTCCTCCTCGAGGCCGACACGAACGGCGACGGCGACCTCGACGCGGACGACGACCGGACCGTGGCGCTCTCGGACCCCGGCGGGCGCCGGCTGGTGCGGCTCACCGAGCGCGCGCGGCGGTTCCGCCAGTCGGTCCGCCTCGGCGACGGCGCCGAGCTGGTCCTGTTCGACGACGCCGACGGCGTGCAGGCCGTGGAGGTCGGCCTCGACGCGCTCGCCGTCCGCGCGCGCACGCCGCTGCCGGCGCCGCCGGCCGGGGCCCCGTAGGGCCGCGCCACGGCCGGCCGCGTAGGCTCGCCGTCCTCCCCCCTACCCGGCCGATGCTCCTGATCCTCCTCGTCGCCGGCGCCGTCGGCGGGTTCATCGCCGGGCTCGTCGGCGTCGGTGGCGGCGTCATCTTCGGGCCCGTCCTGTTCTTCTCGTTTCAGGCCGCCGGCATTGAGGACCCGATCCTGACGCCGCTCACGCTCGGGTCGAGCCTCCTCTGCACGTTCGCCGCGAGCGCGTCGGGCGCCGTGGCGCAGGGCAAGGTCGGCGCCATCGACGGACGGACGGCCCTCGTCGTGGGCGGCATCGCGGCCGTCGCCGTCGTGCTCGTCGGGCGGTTCGTGACGACGCAGCCGTGGTTCGACAAGGAGGTGTTCCAGGTCATCCTGGGCGTTCTGCTCGTCGTCGTCGTGGTCCGGATGGTGTTCAAGACCGACCGCGCGGACACGCTCTCGACGGCTGGCTCGAAGCGGAGCCTCGGGCGGCTGGCGGTCGCGGGCCTCGGCGCCGGGACGATCGCGTCGCTGGCCGGCGTCGGCGGCGGCGTGGTGATGGTGCCGGCGTTCAGCGGGTTCGTCCGGCTTCCCATGAAGGTGGCCGCCGGCAGCTCAACGGCTGCCATCACGATCATCACGGCCGTCGGCGTGGCGACGTACGCCGCGCTGGGGTGGGGCGAGCCGACCCCGTACGGCGCGCTCGGCTACGTCGACTGGCGGAGCGCGGCGGTGCTCGCGTTGCCAGCCGTCGTCACCGCCCGCCTCGGCGTGGCGACGGCCCACCGGATCGACGTCCGCGCCGTGCGCCTAAGCTTCGCCGCGTTCGCGGCGGTCGTGGCCGCCCGGCTCTTGTGGAACGCGCTGGCCTGAGCGGGGTCTACCGGCGGTCCCACCACACGGCCATGCGTGTCTCTCTCCTCCTCGCCGCGCTGGGGCTCGCCGCCTGTGGCCCCAGCGACGACGCTCCGGTCACCGTCGAGGGCGTCGACCCCGTCGAGTCCGACGCCGACCTCGCCCCGGCCCCGACGCTCCAGCCCGGCGACGCGGGCCTCGCCCCCGAGGCCAACGTGACGCCGGCGCCCGACCTCGCGCCCGAGGGGACGCTCCAGCCCGACTCGTCCGCTGCCCCCGACTAGCGGCGCCCCGCCGGCCGGAGCCCGCGGGGCGCAACGCCGAGGCGGACGAAGCGGCTAGCGCATGTCGCCCGTGTTCTGGACGACGAACGTCACCTTGCAGTGCACGCGGAAGCGGCCCGACGTGTCGTCGCCCGGCTCGTAGATAAAGTCCTGGACGTAGACGCTCTGCACGCCGCGGACCGTCTGCGAGACCTCGGTGTAGGCCTGCTTGACGGCGTCGTCGAAGCTTTTTTCGGAGACGGCCGAGACCTCGATGATTTTCGCGATAGCCATGGAAGGGAAGGGTGGTGAGGGGGAGGCGAAGCCTACGCCGCGAGCGCCGCGGGAGGTCCGCTGCGGCCTCTGGCCTCGCCTCTTCGCCTGGATGCTCGCCCGTGGCGACGATGCGCAGCACGATCTCTACGGCCGCCGCAAACAAGCGCTCTTCGTGGCGATCGAGGGACGCGATGGGCGTCCGCCGGTCGTCGTCGAGATCGGCGCGGGGACGGGGCTCAACGCGCGCTACCTCCCAGCCGGCGCGACGTGGGTCGTGGTCGAGCCGAACGTCTACTTCCACGACCGCGTCCGTGCGGAGGCCGCGGCGCACGGGCTCGTCGCCGACGTCCGGCCGGGCACCTCGGAGCGGCTGCCAGTGGCGGACGGCGAGGCCGACGCGGTCGTCAGCACGCTCGTCCTGTGCTCCGTCGGCGTCGGCTCGCGCTCGCTCGCGGCG
>JAAXJP010000263.1 GCA_012269805.1 Rubrivirga sp. | reverse complement strand
CCCCACGCCGGCGAGGAGATCAAGATCAACATCGTCGACACGCCGGGCCACGCCGACTTCGGCGGCGAGGTCGAGCGGACGCTCCGGATGGTCGACGGGATCATGCTCCTCGTCGACGCCGCCGAGGGGCCGCTCCCGCAGACGCGGTTCGTCCTGTCGAAGGCGCTCGCGCTCGGGCTCGAGCCGATCGTCGTCATCAACAAGATCGACCGGGGCGACGCCCGCCCCGAAGAGGTCCTCAACGAGGTCTACGACCTGTTTATCGACCTCGACGCCGACGAGCACCAGATCGAGTTCCCCGTGATCTACGCCGTCGCCCGCGACGGCCAGTGCACGACGGAGCTCGGCGGCGAGATGACCGACCTCCGGCCCATCTTCGACGCCATCGTCGGCACGATCCCGGCGCCGTCGGGCGACCCCGACGCGACGCTCCAGGTGCTCGTCACGGACGTGAAGCCGGACAACTTCCTCGGGCCGATCGCCATCGGGCGCGTCGTGAACGGGACGCTGAAGCAAAAGCAGCGCGTGCTCCTCTGCAGCCGCGACGGCTCGCGCAAGGCGGCCCAGGTCACGCAGCTGTTCGTGAGCGAGGGGCTCGAGCGCGTCGAGGCCGCCGAGGCCCCGGCCGGCGAGATCATCCTGGCCGCCGGGCTCGCCGGCATCGGCCTCGGCGAGAGCGTGACCGAGGTGGACGACCCCAAGCCGCTCGAGCCGGTCGCCGTCGACGAGCCGACGCTCTCGATGGAGTTCCGGATCAACGACAGCCCGTTCGTCGGGCGCGACGGGAAGTACGTGACCTCGCGCAACCTCCGCGACCGGCTGATGAAGGAGGGCGAGTCGAACCTCGCGCTCCGGATCGAGGAGACCGACTCGGCCGACACGTTCCTCGTCTTCGGCCGCGGCGAGCTCCAGATGGCCATCCTCATCGAGCAGATGCGGCGCGAGGGCTTCGAGTTCGCCGTCGGGATGCCGCAGGTGATCACGAAAGAGGTCAACGGCCAGACGCACGAGCCCTACGAGCGGGCGACGATCGACGTGGCCGAGGAGTTCATGGGCGTCGTGATCGAGACGCTCGGGACGCGGAAGGGCCAGATGGTCGAGATGAAGAACAACGGCGGCGGCCGCGTCCGGATGACGTTCGAGATCCCGGCGCGCGGGCTCATCGGCTACCGGACCGAGTTCCTCACCGACACGAAGGGGACGGGCCTCCTGACGCACCTCTTCGACGGCTACCGCCCGTGGGCCGGCCCCATCACGCACCGCGCGACGGGCGCGATCGTGAGCGACCGCCAGGGCGCCGTGACGGGCTACACCGTCGTCAACCTCCAGGAGCGCGGCCAGCTGTTCGTCGGCCCGCAGGACGAGGTCTACAACGGGATGGTCGTCGGCGAGAACGCGCGCGACGAGGACATGGAGGTCAACCCGACCAAGGAGAAGAAGCTGACCAACATGCGCGCGAGCGGGTCGGACCACTTCGAGAAGATGAACCCGCCCAAGCGGATGTCGCTCGAGGAGGCCATCGAGTGGATCCGCGAGGACGAGCTCATCGAGATCACGCCGCACCACACGCGGCTCCGCAAGCGGCACCTCGACCCGCACGAGCGGAAGCGCGCCGCGCAGGCCCGCAAGCAGGAGGCGTAGCCCTCTGCTCCGCCCACCTCGGCGACCGCGCCGAGGCGGGCGGGCCTGCAACTCCGGCGGCCGGGCGCCGTGCACGGCCCCCCCGCCGCACCGCCCGTGCCCACGCCCTCCGTCTCCGACCTCCGCGGTGCCGCCCGGCTCGCCGCCCGCACCGTCGTCGGCGTGACCGACGTCGTCGAGGCGGCACACGCGACGGTCGCGCGTCCCGTCGGTCGGCCGCGGCGCACGCGCGGGATCACGGGGCTCGTCTACCGGATCATCCGCGCCGTGACGCGGGGCGTGGGGCGGCTCCTCGATCGTGGGCTGGGGGCCGTCGAGCCGATCGCCGTCCCTGCGGAGACTCCGTCCGTCGCACGCGACGCGCTCGTGGCCGCGCTCAACGGCGCCTTCGGCGACGCCCTCGCGGCCGACGGCAATCCGCTCGCGACGACGGCCCACCTCCGCCACGACGGCCGCGCCCTCGACCTCGACGACCTCCGGCGGTCGGTCTCCGACCCGTCCGGCGTGCTGCTCGTCCAGGTCCACGGCATCTGCATGCACGACGGGCAGTGGGGCACGGCCGCCCACGACCCCGGCGCCGTACTGGCGGACGCGCTCGGCGCGACGCGGCTGGCGGTCCGCTACAACAGCGGGCGGCACGTCGTCGAGAACGGACGCGACGTGGCGGACCTCCTCGACCGAGCCGTGCGGGCGTGGCCGGTGCCGGTCGGCCGCGTCGTCGTGGTGGGGCACAGCATGGGCGGGCTCGTCGCCCGGAGCGCGTTCGAGGCCGCCCGCGTCGCCGGGCACGACTGGCCCACGCGTAACGCGGCGCTCATCACGCTCGGGACGCCGCACCACGGGGCGCCGCTGGAGCGCATCGGGAATGCCGTCGACGCCCTCCTGGGTGCCACGCGCTGGGGCGCGCCCTACGCCCGGATCGGACAGGCCCGAAGCGCGGGCGTCACCGACCTCCGCTTCGGGAGCGTCCATGACGACGACTGGAAAGGGAGCGACCGGTTCGAGCGTCGCCCCGACACGCGGCGGCACGTCCCACTCCCCGAGAGCGTCGCCTGCTTTTTCGTGGCCGCGACGACGGGCGACGGGCGCGGCGGCGTCCGGGACCGGACGCTCGGCGACGGCCTCGTTCCCCTCGACAGCGCGCTCGGCCTGCATACGGACCCCGCGCGGACTCTCGCCCCGTGCGATCGCTGGACGGCCACGGGGATGACGCACTTCGACCTTCTCCACCGCCCCGAGGTCACGGAGCGGCTCGTGGCCTGGCTGGCCTGACCCTCCCCGCCTCGGCGACCGCGCCGAGGCGAGCGGGGTCAGCGGAGCGGGACCTCGCCGCCGGACGGCGTCAGGAGCACGAGCGGCGACGCGCCGCCGTGCAGGAAGCCGATCTCAGAGACGAGCGTGTCGGTCACGAGGGCCTCGCACGCGTCGCCGTTGGCGTCATGGACGAACCAGACCTCGCCACGCTGACCGTCTGTTCGGTGCCGCCGCTCGAACGTGTGCTCGGCGCACCCGCCGCTGTATTCGACGACCGCGCGGAGCGTGTCGCCGTCGAGCGTCGCCGACCGGACCGTGTAGGCGTCGCCGAAGTCGGGCGGATCGAGGCCGCCGACGGTGTCGCAGGCGGCCAGGGCGAGGGCAGCGAGGAGAGCGAGGCGGGCCATGATGCGGAGGCGGGACGGACCAAGCTATCTGCCCACCCGGCCCGGTCAAGGCGATTCGACGCCCACCGCCTGACGGCGTCGCCCTGACGATTCGGCGCGGACGAGGGCAAGGAACGACCGGTAGACGCGCGGGAAATCGGCGTCGAACGGGACGCGGTTGTGGTCCGCGAAGGCGAACACGGCGAGGCGCTTCCGGCCGGACGGCAGCGGCGACGCCGCGTACAGCTCCTCGCTCATCCACGCGGGGATCCGCCCGTCGAGCGCGCCCGCCAGCAGGAGCAGCGGCGACCGGATCTCGCGGACCGGCCCGAGGCTCCCCTCGCCCCGCAGCGCCTCGTCGACCCGGAGGCGGATGAACGGGCGGAGGACGGGGACCGCGTTCAGGCGCGCCTCGGCGTAGGCCTCGGTCGTCGTCGCCGAGTTCTCGAGGACGACCCCGCCCGCCTCGCGGTGCGCGCCGACGTGGCTGGCGAGGAAGCTCCCCAGCGAGTGCCCGTGGACGACGACGCGCTCGGCGCCGACCTCGGCCGCGACGGCGTCGAACCACGCGAGCGCGTCGGCCTTGAGCGCCTCGACCGACGCCTCGCCGCCGCTCCGCCCGTAACCGCGGTGGTCGACCAGGACCACGTCGGCGCCGAGCCGGAGGAGGGGGACCAGCTTCTTCATGCCGAGCCACGACACCCGGAAGCTGTTGCCGCCGAAGTAGAGGACCGTCGGCCGCGCGCCGTCGGGCGCCGCGTGGCGCGCGCGGAGGCCGGAGAGCGGCGTGCCGTCGGTCGCCGTGATCGGGAACGGCTCGAGCGTCGTGCCCGGGACGGCCGCGGCGACGGCGGCCGGGTCGAGCGCGAGTCCATCCGTGACCTCGTCGAGGCGGGGGTGGAGCACGTGGTCGGGTCCGACGCCGAGCGTGACGCAGCCGGACAGGAGGAGGACAAACCAAAGAGACCGCATGCCCCCACCCTACCCGGACCGCACGGGAACGGCCTGATGCGGACGCACTACGCGGCGGCACCCCGCGCGCGCTCGGTAGGTTCGGGGTGCCCCCCGCTCCCTTGCCCGTGGACTTCCTCCCCGTCCCCGACCTCCCGGTCTCCGACCCCGTCCTCGTCGTGGCGATCACGATGGGGATCCTGCTCGTCGGGCCGCTCCTGTTCGAGCGGTGCCGGATCCCGGGGCTGGTCGGGCGCATCGCGCTCGGCGCCGTCGCGGGCCCGAGCGTGACCGGCCTCCTCGAGCGCGA
>JAAXJP010000336.1:1709-4546 GCA_012269805.1 Rubrivirga sp. | reverse complement strand
AGTCGGGAGCGGACGTTCAGACGGCGTCGGCCGCCGGGCGCAGCCTCGACCACCTCGCCCCCGCGGCGGCCCTGCTCGGCGAGCACGTCGAGCGCGAGGCCTCGACGCGGGTTCCGGGGACGGTCGAGCCGCGCATAGACGATCCCCACGCCGACGAACACGTCGTCCGTCCGCCGGACGCGCGGGCGCCCGCCGACCACCTGGGCGCCGAACACGCCGGGCCGCACCGACTCCCGCGCCAGCGACGCGACGAGCGCGAGCGACGGGTCGAGCGCGTATTGGAGGTCGACGGCCAGCCGCTGGCGCGAGAGCGTCGAGTCCCGCGACGTGCCCTCGAACGAGAGGCCGGCCCCGAGCGGGCTCCCGAAGACGAACGGGTCGGAGATGGAGACGGAGAACGCGGAGGCGAGCCCCGGCGTCCGCTCCAGCTCGACCGACGCGGCACGCCCGCCGCCGAACAAGTTGCGGAGGTCGACCCGGCCGGTCCCGACGAGCCCGCCCGGCGCGCCTCCGTTCGGGGGGAGGTAGCCGAGGACGACGTCGAACGCGCCCGGCGGCGCCTCGACGACCGGGACCTGGAGCACGAGGTCGCCCGCCGCGTCGCGTGCGAGGACGGGCTCGCCGACCTCGGCGTAGAGGCCGGTCGCCTCGAGTCGCGCCCGCACGTCGTCGGGGCGGAGCCGCGAGGGCGGCGTCGGCTCTGTGACGCCCGTTTGGCGCGACGCGAACGTCCGCGCCGGCGACGCCGCGCCGGCCAGTTCGACCCCCACCACCGGCGACTCCGGCCCCACGTCGATCCGAACGACCACGTCAACCGCCTGCCCCCCATCGGTCACCACGACCTCGGGCACGAGATGGGCGTCGGCGAACCCCAGCCCGGCGAGGCGGTCGGCCGTCGCGGCCAGGTCGGCCTCGAGGTCCCGGGTCCGAAACCGTGCCCCCTCCCGTGTCCGCCAGTTCCGCGCCGCGCCATCGACCCCGCCCGCGCCCACGATCTCCACCGTGCGGACGATGCTCGGCGGCCCCGGGGTCACGAACGCGGTGTCGGCCCGGGCCGAGTCGAGGCGGGCGAGCAAAAAGCCGTCGGCGGCGAGCGCGTCGACGAGGGCGTCGGCGGACGGGGCCGTCCGCGAG
This sequence comes from Rubrivirga sp., assembly GCA_012269805.1. Lineage (GTDB taxonomy): Bacteria > Bacteroidota > Rhodothermia > Rhodothermales > Rubricoccaceae > Rubrivirga. Next base: position 3,412 of record JAAXJP010000336.1, on the reverse strand, counting down.
ACCGTCGAGTCCGGAAGCGCGAGCGTCCACGTCTGGGCCCAGGCGGGGACGGCCGCCAGGAAACCGGCGAGCCCGAGGACCCGTGCTACCTTGCGTCCCACCGTCCCCCTGATTCGTGCCTGCATTGCGTCTGGGTCTCCTGATCTGCGCCCTCGGCCTCGCGCCGGCCGCCTCGGCGGAACGCGCGCCGGTCCCTCCGCCGCATGGCGCTCCCCAAGCTAGCGCCGACACGCTCCGGTACTCGGTCCGCGCCGGCGAAACGCTGATCGTCGCGCTCCCGGGGAGCGTGGCCGGCGCGGACGTCAGCTACGAGGTGATCGAGGCCCCCGCGCTGTCCTGGCTCGTCGACCGGTCGTTCATGTGGCGGACGCTCGCGCGCGAGCGCGGGACCCTGCCCGTCCGCCTCCGCCGGATCGGCGGTGGGGCTCCTGAAGAGGTCGTCGTCCTCGTCGAGATCACGGGGTAGCATGGCCGACGACGGCCTCGGCGACGCGCTGGACGAGGCGACGCAGCCCGCGGTCCGGACGGCTTTCCAGACGGCGCTGCCGGCGTGGTTCGACGAGGCCCGGCGGCCGATGCCGTGGCGCGAGCCCGGCCCTGACGGTCGGCGCGATCCGTACCGCGTCTGGGTGTCGGAGGTGATGCTCCAGCAGACGCGAGTCGAGACGGCCACGCCGTACTTCCGCCGGTTCACCGAGCGCTTCCCGACCGTCCGCGACCTCGCCGAGGCAGGCCAGGACGAGGTGCTGAAGCTGTGGGAGGGGCTCGGCTACTACAGCCGCGCCCGTAACCTCCACCGGGCCGCCCAGCAGGTCGTCGCCGAGCACGGCGGCGTGGTCCCGTCCGACGCGGAGGCGTTCCGCGCGCTCCCCGGCGTCGGCCCGTACACCGCCGCGGCCGTCCTCTCGCTCGCCTTCGACGCACCGCTCGCCGTCCTCGATGGCAACGTGATCCGGGTGCTCACGCGCGTCTTCGCCGTCGACGCCGACGCGCGCTCCAGCCGCACCCGGCGCCGGCTCCAAGAGCTCGCGGACGTTCTCCTCGACTCCGAGCGCCCCGGCCGGTGGAACGAGAGCGTGATGGAACTGGGCGCGACCGTCTGCACGCCGCGCTCGCCCGCGTGTCCCCGGTGCCCGCTCAACGGCGTTTGTCAAGCGACCGCCCTGGGCGACCCCGAGGCGTTCCCCGTCGTGTCGAAGCGCGCGCCGGTGCCGCACCACACGATCGCCGTCGGGCTGGTCATCGATGGCGCGAGCCGCGTCCTGATCCAGCGCCGCCCGGATGACGCCATGCTCGGCGGGCTGTGGGAGTTTCCAGGCGGCAAGGTTGAGGAGGGCGAGACGCCGGGCGAGGCCTGCGCCCGTGAGCTCCGCGAGGAGCTGGCCATCGAGGTCGAGGTGGGCGCGCCCATCGCGCGGGTCGACCACGCGTACTCGCACTTCCGCATCACAATGCACGCCTTCCGCTGCCGCCTCGTCGCGGGCGAGCCCCTGTCGGACGCCGGGGAGCCCGTCGAGTGGGTTTCCATCGACGCCCTCGACGACTACGCCTTCCCCCGCGCCAACCGACGCGTGATCGAGGCTCTGATCGACGAGGCTCGCGCGCCGCGGCTCCTCTAGCGCATCCCCGTCCACCCAGCGGGCGTACGTTTCGGGGCCCCCCCCGCCGCCGGGGAAAACCTCGTCGACCGCCTCCCCCGGGGG
>JAAXJP010000336.1:0-1699 GCA_012269805.1 Rubrivirga sp. | reverse complement strand
GTCTTTATCGCCTTGTACTACCTGCTGGCGGGACGCCGGAAGGCGAAGCAGCGCGAGGCGGCCCGCCAACGCACCGAGGCGCCCCAAGAGGCGCTCGTCCAGCACGAGCGCAGCGGCGAGGTCCGAGGCGACACGCCGTTCGAGTCGTTCCTCGAGCAGCTCGAGACGGCGATGGCCGAAGCGGGCGGGATCGAGACGGAGGCCCGCACCGTCGAGAGCACGCCGGTCCCCCCCGCTGCGATCGAGACGGTGCCGGAGTTCCAGACGCCGAAGGGCTCCTTCGACGCGCCGGACGCGGTCGACCACGAGGCCCACGGGTTCGGCGCCGCGAACCCGTTCTCCGAGGAGAGCTTCGAGCGGGCGCCGGCGTACTCCGCCCCGCCCGCCTCGGGCGACCCGGGGTACGACCCGCACCAGCTTCAGCCGCCCCGCCCCACACGCCGGACGCCGACCGCGCCGGCCTGGAGCCGGCGGTTGAACGACCCGCAGACGGCACGGGACGCGTTCGTGCTCCAGACCATCTTTGGCCCCCGCGGAGGGCTCCGCGGGGACCGCTCGGCCAAGCGCTAGACCGCGTCGAGGTCGTCGGCCGCGACGCCTTTCTTGAACACCGACGCCGCGATGGCGCCCGCGACGGCGCCGATCAACGCGGCGATCACGAGGTTGATCGCGGCGCCGGCGACGCCCTGGAACATCTCGCCCATCTGCATCGCCTGCTCGATCTGCTCCGGCTCCAGGCCCTGGGCGACCAGCTGCTCGCGCTGCCGGTCCATCATCTCCGCGTCCGACGGGTACACGTTGACCGCCTGGAGCAGGAGCGTGATGAGGTAGCTGACGATGCCGCCCAGCGCGATGGCCGCCGCGCCCATCCCGGCGCCGGTGCCCGCGGGGATCGTGAGGCGGTTCGTCGAGGTGTAGTGCCACACGGCCACGAACGGTCCCAGGAGGGCGGACACGCAGCACAGCGCGCTCGCGAGGTACCCGCCGACGGTCCCGCCGTTGATGGCGACAAACCCCGTGATAAGGGCGGCGACGGTGTAGACGGCCGCGCCGAGGAGGATGGATTGGGACTTGCTGGGCATCAGGACGCGGGCGAGGGTGAGAGGGTGCGCGACGGGCGTGAGGTGAGCAGGTTGGCGGCGAGGACGCCACCGGCGACGATCCCGAACAGGACGCCCGTCAGCATTCGGGAGGCGGGCGTGTTGGTCCACAGACCGAGGGCGCCGAGGCCCCAGTCGAGGGCCGTCGGGACGCCGGCGAGGACGAGCCAGCCGACCTGGCCCGACCGGGCGATCCTCCCGAGCATGTCCGAGCCCGCCAACGGCGCCAGGGTGACGCCCGCCAGCAGGCCGGCCAGGATCCCCGAGCACCGGTGGCAGAGCGCGATCGGCGCCCCGTGGAGGTGCGGGGTCCGGTCCGGGAGTTGGTGGCAGACGGTCGAGAACGCCCCGCGCACCAGGGCGCCGGGCTCCCCACCGAGGACCGGAGGGAGCACGGCCAGCACGGCCAGCGCTCCGACCGCGCCGAGCGCGACCGACCAACCAAGAGACATCCGGACGGGGCGGGCCATGCCCTGAACCTACGGCCGGCGTTCAACGAGGATGCGCGACGCTTGACGCCGACTTAACGGACGAGACGGGACCCTCCGGCAACGCCCCAAGTTGGCCCGCTGGCGCACACGCGGGGGGCGGGCAGCTCG
>JAAXJP010000291.1 GCA_012269805.1 Rubrivirga sp. | reverse complement strand
GAGGCGGCTCCGGAGCCGTGCGCAGGCCGGGCTGGATTCGCGAGACAGAGCCTAGTTCATGACCGGCTCGCCGGGCGGCGTCGGCGTCGGCTCGGTGTCGCCGTCGGAGACCACGACGGGCGCGCCGTTCGAGGGCGGCCCGGCGAGCTGCTTCTCGCGGTCCGAGATCGAGAAGAGCTCCATCGCGTCCTCGACCGGCTCGTCCTCCAAGAGGAGGTCGAGCGCCTCGGGGATCCGCTTGACGTAGGTCACGTCGAGCCCCTCGACGGCCTCGTCCTTGATCTCGTCGACGTCCTTCTTGTTCTTCTCCGGCAGGACGACGCACGAGATGCCCGCGCGGCGGGCGGCGAGCACCTTCTCCTTGATCCCACCGACCGGCAGCACCAGCCCGCGGAGCGTGATCTCGCCCGTCATCGCGACGTCGTGGCGGACGCGGCGGCGCGTGTAGATGCTCGTGAGGGCGGCCGTCATCGCCACGCCCGCGCTCGGGCCGTCCTTCGGGATCGCGCCGGCCGGGACGTGGACGTGGAGGTCCCAGTAGCGGAACGCGTCGGCCGGGATGCCGAGGTCGTCGGCGTTGGCGCGGACCCACGACTGGGCCGCCTGCGCGCTCTCGCGCATCACGTCGCCCAGCTTGCCGGTCAGCGTCATCTTGCCGGTCCCCCGGCTGACCGACGCCTCGATAAACAGGATGTCGCCGCCGACGGGCGTCCAGGCCAGCCCGGTCGCGACGCCGGGCACCTCGGTGCGCTCGGCGACGTCGTTGAAGAACTTCCGGCCGCCGAGGATGTCGGGCACGTCGCTAGAGGTCACGTCGCCGCGCTCGGCCTCGTCGAGGGCGACGGTCTTGGCCACGCTCCGGATCACGCTCCCAATGGTTCGCTCGAGCTGGCGGACGCCGGACTCGCGCGTGTAGCCCTCGACCAAGAGCAGCAACGCGTCGTCGGTGATCGAGAACTGGTCCTCACGGAGCCCGTTCCGCTCGCACTGGCGCGGGACGAGGTACTGCTTGGCGATCGCCAGCTTCTCGGACGGCGTGTAGCCGGTGATCTCGATGACCTCCATCCGGTCGCGGAGCGGCGGCGGGATCGTCTCGAGGTAGTTGGCCGTCGCGATAAAGAGGACCTTCGAGAGGTCGTAGTCGAGCTCGAGGTAGTGGTCGTTGAACGAGTCGTTCTGCTCGGGGTCGAGGACCTCGAGGAGCGCGCTCGCCGGGTCGCCGCGGAAGTCGGTGCCGAGCTTGTCGATCTCGTCGAGCATGAACACCGGGTTGCTCGTCCCGGCGCGGCGGAGGCCCTGGATGATCCGGCCCGGGAGCGCGCCGATGTAGGTCCGCCGGTGCCCGCGGATCTCGGCCTCGTCGCGGACGCCGCCGAGGCTGATCCGGTGGAACTCGCGGCCCAGCGCCCGCGCGATGCTCTTGCCCAGCGACGTCTTGCCGACGCCCGGCGGGCCGTAGAACAGCAAGATGGGCGCCTTCATGTCGCCCTTCAGCTTGAGCACGGCGAGGTACTCCAGGATCCGCTTTTTGACGTCGTCGAGGCCGTAGTGGTCTTCGTTGAGGACGTCCTCGGCGCGGGCGATGTCGAGCTTGTCCTCCGACGTGTGGCCCCAGGGAAGGTCGAGGATCGTCTCGGCGTAGTTCCGGACGACGCCGTACTCGGGCGAGGCGGGGTTCGTGCGGGCGAGCTTCGTGAGCTCCTTCTCGAGCGCCTCGACGACCGCCTCGGGCAGCTCGTCGCGCTTCTCGTCGAGCGTGTCGCGGAGCTCGTCGGCGTCGCGGGAGGACCCCTCGGTCTCGCCGAGCTCGTCCTGGATGGCCTTGAGCTGCTGGCGGAGGAAGAACTCCCGCTGCTGCTGGTCGACGTCGGTCTTGACCTTCGAGCGGATCTCCTCCGAGATCTCGAGCACGCGGACCTCCTGCTCGAGGTACTCGAGGACCAGCTTGGCCCGGTCGAGGAGCGGGCGCGTCTCCAGGAGGTCCTGCTTTTTCTCGACGTCGATCTGGAGGTTCGACGCGATAAAGTGGACGAGGAACGACGGGCTCTCGATGTTCTGGATCGCGTAGGCCGCCTCCGACGGGAGGTTCGGCGAGAGGTTGACGATCTGGACCGCGAGCTCCTTGATGCTCCGCACGCGGGCGTCGAGCTCGACGGGGTCCACGTCATCGGGGTCGTCCTCGTCGACGGCCCGGACGCGGGCGGTGAGGTAGGGGTCGAGCTGGTCGTAGTCCTCGACCTCGATCCGCCGCTTGCCCTGGATCACGATCGAGACCGACCCGTCCGGCATCTTGATGAGCTTCAGGATCGTCGCCGCCGCGCCGACGCGGTAGAGGTCGTCGGGCCCGGGGTTCTCGACCTCGGCGCGCTTCTGGGCCACGACGCCGACGAGCCGGTCGCCGGCGTAGGCGTCCTTGACCAGCTTCAGGCTCGCGTCGCGCCCGACCGTGATGGGGAGGACCACGCCCGGGTACAGGACCGTGTTGCGGAGCGTGAGGATGGGGAGCGTCTCCGGGATCTCCGACGTGTGCATCTCGCGCTCCTCGTCGGGGGTGAGGAGCGGGATGGTCTGTTCGGGGTCGTCGGGCAGCAGGTGGAGGGTCGGTCGCATGCGGGGGCGGGGGCGGTCCGGTGACACGCCGAGGCGGGGCGTGCCGATCCCCCGGCATCGGCGGGGGAGGGCTGGGGGTAAACTCACGGGCCCGCCATCGTGTCCCCCGTTCGCCGAATCGTCTCGTGCGCGCCGTCCGCCCGTCCGACCTCGTGGCGCCCGCCCTGGGTGGCGCCCTGTTCGCCCTCATCGCCGGGCTCGTGGCGGGCCGGGCCGGCGGGCTCGCGGCCGGCACGTCGGTCGGCCTCGGCGTGTGGCTCGTGGTGCTGGGGTGGGCGCTGCGGCGCCCGCTCCGGCGGCTCCGCGTCGCGCGCCGCGCGCTGCCCGCCGCCGCGGGGGAGTGGATAGAGGCGCACGGCCGCCGCTACGGCCCGCTGGACCCCGCCCGCCGCCAGCGGGTAGCGCGCGCCGTCGCGTTCGCGCTCGACGGCCTCACGTTCGAGGGCGCGGGCGGGGCCGAGGCCACGCCCGAGCTCCGGCTCAGCGTCGCCGCCGGGGCCGCGCTCCTCCTCCACGGCCGGCCCGACTGGGAGCTCCCGACCGAGCGGACGGTCCTCCTCGTGCCCGACACGTTCGACGAGGCCTACGGCGACGAGGAGCCCGGCGTCTACGACGGGATGGTCCACCACCAGGGCCCGATCGTCCTCTCGACGCGGGCCGTCCAGGACGGCTGGGCCTACGAGGACGGCCACAACGTCGTGCTCCACGAGCTGGCCCACGTGTTCGACTTCGAGGGCTGGGAGGCCGACGGCGTCCCGAGTTTCCTCGACCCGCGCTCCGCCGAGGCCTGGACGACGCTGATGCGCAAGGAGATGCGCCGGGCCGAGCGGGGGCAGGGCATCTTGCGCTCGTACGCGGCGAGCGCGCCGGCCGAGCTGTTCGCCGTCGCGACGGAGCAGTTTTTCGAGCGGCCCGCGCGGCTCCGCAACCACCACCCCGAGCTGTTCGAGGCGCTCGTCGCCTTCTACAACCTCACGCCGCCCGACGAGCCGGAGCTGGGGGCGGGCGAGAGCCTCATGTCGCGCCGCTGGTCGTGACGATTGCGTTCGCCCGATGGAGTTGGCCGGAGGGCCATGCCGCAACCGAATTCTGAGGCGGCTGGTCGAGGAAGAGATGTCACGGCCTCAGGGTGCGCGGAGCGCGTTCGGGGTAATGCGAGAAGGGTTGCCGGAGGCTGATATCCGGACGGGTTCTGACGCGACGGACGGTGCCGAGAGCCCCGGTCCGAGTCGTCGTCGGGCGCCGCCTGGGAAACGGCCCTTTTGTGCAGAGCCAGGATCCGTTAGCCGCTGCCGTGAACAGTGATTCCGCTCCCACGTGCTCGGGAGAAAGTCATTCGAACAGAGGACCGGCCGCACCTTCGAGTGTCTCGCTCGGCTAGCTCGTTCGCACCCGCCACTCGCGGACTCCACATGTCAGAAACCACTGCTCATAGACCATCTCGTGGCGGCTCAAAACACTCAGACGTCTGCGATCGCGTCTCGCACTTGGCGCCGGTCGCCTAACCCGAGTCGCGAGAGCACAGCCTCCGTGTGGTTCCGCGCCGTGTACGGGCTGATGCAGAGGGCCTCGGCGATCTCCCGGTTCGACCGGCGCTCGGCGAGGAGGAGGGCGACCTCGGCCTGCCGCGGGGTCAGCTCCGTTCGGTCGGCGATCTCTTGGGCCGGGGGGAGTGCCCGTTCGGCCGGCGCCTCGACGGCGACGAGGACGGCGGGGCGCGGGGCCACCGACCGTGTCCGGCTCGGCGTGAGGGCGTAGGTCCCGCGGGTGCCCTCGACCGTGGCCTGGGCGACGGGATGGCCGTCCGCCGCGTGCGACCGGGCGAGGGCGCGGATCGCGTCCGTCAGCGCCTCCCAATCGGGTTCCGCCTCGAGCACCGCATCGAGGGCGGGCGTCCCGTGGAGGAGGCGCCCGTCGAGGCCGTACACGGCGCGGCC
>JAAXJP010000566.1 GCA_012269805.1 Rubrivirga sp. | reverse complement strand
GGGGGTGGCCGGTGGGCGGGAAGTACAGCTCGCCGCCTGCGCCTTTGGCCCATCCGCGTCCGCGGAGGAGGCGGGCGACGTCGTCCTGATACACTCGGGGCATGGGTCGCGTGGGATGAGTCAAACACCAATATGATCAGGGAGTTGGGGCGGGGGCTATCGTGTGGGGACACGAAACCCCTATCCGCTCATCCCTCGGCCCGGAGGACGGCCAGCGGCGGCTGGCGGAGCGCGCCGTGGCTGCCGGCCAGCCCCACCATAACCGTCAGGAGCGGAACCACAAAGAGCGCCCAGAGCAGCCACGACACGTCGGGCGCGAACGGGATCTGGAACGCGAAGTGGGCCAGCCCCCACGCCCCGGCGACGGCCAGCAGCCCGCCTGTCAGCGCGGCGAGGACGCCGAGGAGGGCGTACTCGGCCACGAGGATCCGGCGGACCTGCGCGCGGCTGGCCCCGAGCGTCCGCAGCACGACCGCCTCGCGCGTCCGCTGCGCGAGGGCCACGCGGACGGCGCCGGCCAGCACCACGAGCCCGGTCGCCACGGCGAACAGTGCCATGAACCGGAGGACGAACGCGACGCGCCCGAGCACGCGGTCGATGAGCGCCAGCACGAGGCGGACGTCGACGGCTGACACGTTCGGGAACGCCTCGACCGCCGCCGACTGGAGCCGCGCCGAGGCCTCCGGCGAGCCGGCACGGACCAAGAGAATCGACGTCTGCGGCGCCTCGTCGAGCGGGCCGGCGGGGAAGACGGCGAAGAAGTTGGGCGAGACGCGCGCCCAGTCGACCTCCCGGAGGCTCGTGATCCGAGTCTCGATCTCGGCCCCGCTCACGTCCCACGTGATCCGGTCGCCGATCCCCACGTCGAGGTCGAGCGCGAGCTCGCTCTCCAGCGACACCGGAACGACCGGGGCGTCCGCCTCGGCGGTGCCCTCGAAGGTGCCGGCCGTGAGCGTCTCGGAGTCCACGAGCTCGGCGCGGTAGGTCGAGCGGTACTCGCGGCGGAGGGCCCACCGCTCGGGGCCGCCGTCGGTGCCCGCGAACGAGCTGTCGGCCCGCTCGCTCAGGGTGTCGACAGGGACGCCGTTGAGCGCGGCGATCCGCATCGACACGAGCGGAACCTCCTCGACGATCGGCAGGCCCTGGCCCTCGACGATCTGGCGGAGGCTGTCGACCTGGCTCCGCTGGACGTCGAAGAGGACCACGTCGGGCGCGCCGGCCTCCTCCGACGGCAGCGCGACCTGCTCGAGGATCGACCGTTGGACGAGCCCGAGCGCGAGCACGAGGAACACGCCGAGGCCCATCGTCAGGAGGAGGACGAGGGTCTGGTTGCCCGGCGCGTGGAGGTTCGAGAGGCCCTGCCGCCAGGCCCACGGCAGCCCGGGCCGGACGACGCGGCGCACGACGGCGCGGACGACCGCCGCGGCGAGGGCGAGGAGCGCGAACACGGCCGCCGTCCCGCCCACGAACGCCGCCGCGCCGGTCCAGCTCTGCGTCTGGAGGTACGCGAACCCGCCGACGGCGGCCACCAGGAGCGCGCCGAGCAGCCACCGCAACGGGTCGACGCCGCGCGCCCGCGCGTCCTCGCGGAGCGCTCGCAGCGGCGGCACGCGCCGGACGCCGACGAGCGGGAGGAGCGCGAACAGGAGCGCCGTCCCCAGCCCCACGCCGATCCCCTCCAGAATCGCCCGCGGCGCGATCGCGTTGTCGACGTCGACCGGGAGGAAGCTGGCGAACACCTCGGGCAGGAGCCGCTGCACGCCGATCCCGAGAAGGGCGCCGAGCGTGGCGCCGACGAACCCGAGCGCGAGCGCCTGGAGCGCGTACGCCGCCAGCACGCGCCGCGACGACACGCCGAGGCATCGGAGCGTCGCGACCGTCTCGGCCTTTTCCGACACGTAGACGCTCACCGACGAGGCCACGCCGAGCCCGCCCAGCAGCAGCGCCACGAACCCGACGAGCGACAGGAAGCGCGTCAGGTAGCCCGACGCCTCCGAGACCTCCTCCTGCTCCTCGCCGGCCGTTTCGTACCGGACCTCGGCGGCGTCGAGGCGGGGCAGCGCGGCGTCGAGGCCGGCGAACTCGTCCTCGAACCGGAACGCGGCCGTGTAGCGCACGCGGCTGCCGAAGCCGAGGAGCGTCGAGTCGACGGTCGCGAGCGGGAGGTAGACGCGCGGCCCGACGAGCCCGGCGATGTCGGTTTGCCCCGGCACGCCGTCGACCTGCCCGACGATCGGGTAGCTCCGGTCGCCGACCTCGATCGAGTCGCCGACGGCGGCGTCCATCTGAAGCAGGAGCGTGCCGTCGACGAGCGCGCCTGTCGTGTCGCGGCCGACGAGCCCGGCGGCGCGGGCGGGCGTCGTCTCGACCTGCCCATAGAGCGGGTACGGTCCGTCGAGCGCGCGAATCTGGACGAGCCGCGCCCGGCCCTCTCCGCCCGCCGAGTGCGGGAAGCGGGCCATCGATGGGAATGAGACCTCGCGGACCACGGTCGCCCCGGTCTCCGTGCGAATCGAGTCGAGGAGGGCCTCCGTCGAGTCCGGGAACGCCGCGCTCCGCCGGACCTCGAGGTCGGACCCGAACACCTCCTTCGACTGCTCCTCGACCGCCCGCTCGAGGTTGATCCCGAACGACCGGATCGCGACCAGCGCGGCCACGCCGAGCGCCATCGCCGAGACGTACAGCACGAGCCGCCGCCGCATCCCGCGGCTGTCCTGCCAGGCGAATCGGACGGGGGAGAGGGCCATCTGTGCGTCAGTCGTCGGTGCGTGCCGCCCTGTCAGGTGTCACCCTGAGCGGAGCGAAGGGTCTCGGGGGAATCGGGTCTCCAGCTCGTCGTGACCACCGCGTCTGTGGACGAGAGGTCCTCGACCGCGTGGACCTTCGGCCTGTCGCCCTGTCCCCACGATGACAAGGACAGGCGGTCCGGGTCGCTCATGCGGCGTCGCGCGTGGCCTCCGCCGTGGCCTCGCCGATCGGGGCCACCTCGGCGCCGAGGCGGGCGGGGTCCGCGGCGGTGTCCTCGACGACGCGGCCGGCGCGGAGGGTGATCGTCCGCTCGCACCGGGCCGCGAGCTCCGGGTCGTGCGTCACGACGACGAGCGCGGTCCCGGCCTCGCGGTTGAGGTCGAACAGGAGGGCCTCGACGCGGGCGCCGGTCTCGGCGTCGAGGTTGCCCGTCGGCTCGTCGGCGAAGAGGAGGCGGGGCCGGCCGGCGAAGGCGCGCGCGAGCGCCACGCGCTGCTGCTCGCCGCCGGAGAGCTGCGTGGGGTAGTGGCCGGCGCGGTCTCCGAGGCCGACGCGGTCGAGCAAGTCGAGCGCCGTCTGGTGGGCGCCGCGCTCGCCGCGGAGCTCGAGCGGGACGGCCACGTTCTCGGCCGCCGTCAGTGTGGGGAGCAGGCGGAAGCCCTGGAACACGAACCCGACGGCCTCGGCGCGGAGCGCGGCCCGGGCGTCCTCGTCGAGCGGGCCGAGGTCGGTGCCCGCGAGGCGGACCGTCCCCTTGGTCGGGCGATCGAGGCCGGCGCAGAGGCCGAGGAGCGTCGTCTTGCCACTCCCCGACGGGCCGACGATGGCGCACGTCGCGCCGGCGGGCACGTCGAACGACACGTCGTCGAGGACGGTCAGCGCGCGGCCGGCGTTGGTGAACGTCTTGGAGAGGGCGCGGGCGGAGAGGACGGGGCCGTCCACAGGCAGAGGGGGCTGAGTTGGTTGGTCCAACGGAGGATCGCGCGCCGCCCGTACGGGGAGCCCCCGGAAGGGTTCGCCAAGAGCGGCCGGGCGAGGAACCGCCCGACCCCCGTTCCGGTGTGCGGTACACACCCGACCGACGCCATGCGCCTCGCCCTGATGCTCTTCGCCGCCGCCCTCCTCGTCGGGTGCCAGGAGGTCGAGCCCGACCCCGGCCCCGAGCGCCCGGAGTCGGTCGAGCCGTTCTCGACGGCCACCCCCGAGTCGCCCTCGACGCCCGACCGGCCACTGGCCCAGGAGGCCACCGGTGAGGACGATGGCGCCGTCACGATCCTCTTTTTCGGCGACAGCCTCACGGCTGGCTACGGCCTCGCCAGCCCGGACCTCGCCTACCCCGCGCTCGTCGGCGCGCGGTTAGAGGAGGCCGGCGTGCCGGTCCGCGTCGTCAACGCGGGCGTGAGCGGCGAGACGTCGGCCGGCGGGCGCGGGCGGATCGACTGGGCCCTCCGCCAGACCACGCCCGACGTGTTCGTCCTCGCCCTCGGCGCCAACGACGGGCTCCGCGGCGTCGACCCCGAGGCCACGCGCGAGAACCTCGGCGCGATCCTCGACGCCGTCGAGGAGGCCGCGCCGGGCGCCCGGCTCGTGGTCGCGGGGATGGAGGCCCTCCCGAACTACGGCGAGGACTACACCGAGCGGTTCCGGGCCGTCTTCCCGGCCGTCGCCGAGGCCCACGACGCGGCCTTCATCCCGTTCCTGCTCGACGGCGTGGCCGGCGTCGACCGGCTGAACCAGGACGACGGCGTCCACCCGACGCCCGAGGGCCAGCGGGTCATCGCCGAGACGGTCGCCGAGACGGTG
>JAAXJP010000341.1 GCA_012269805.1 Rubrivirga sp. | reverse complement strand
GCCCGGCCAGACGTACACCGCGCACGTGTCGTACCTCGGCGGCGGGAGCGGCGGGTTCATCGGGCGGAGGCCGGTCGTGCGGCAGGGCGAGGCCACGTTCCGCGTCGCCGTGCGCGTCGACCCCGGCAGGTAGCGCATTGAGCGGGAGGCCTCCGTGCGTAGGCTTGCGGTGCTCCACCGCTCCCCGCATGCCCGCCGTCGTCCCGTTCGAGACCGCTCCGCAGCTTCTCCGCCGCCTCGCGGAGCACTACGCCGGTACCGGCAAGACCGCGCTCGGCTACAAGGACCGGGCGACCAAGGAGTGGACCGACCTCACCTGGGACGACGTCGACCGGCAGGTCCGCGCGTTCGCCGGATTTCTCCACGCGCGCGGCGTCCGGGCGGGCGACCGGGTCGCGATCCTTAGCGAGAACCGGCCCGAGTGGGCCGTAACCGACATGGCGATCCAGCGGCTCGGGGCCGTGACCGTCGCCCTGTACACCACGACGCCGGCCAGCCAGGTCGCCTACGTCCTCCGCGACAGCGGCGCCGTCGTGCTCGTCGTCTCGACCGGCCTCCAGCTCCGCAAGGCCGACCGCGCCTTCGACGACTGCCCCGACCTCCGGTCGATCGTGTCGATGGCCGAGCCCCGGAAGGCCCGGCCCGACGTCCCGGTCGTCACCTGGGCCGACGCCCTCGCCGAGGGCGCGCGCCAGTCCCTCGACCTCGACGCGCTCGCGGACGAGGTCGGCCCCGACGACCTCTCGGCGCTCATCTACACCTCCGGCACGACCGGCGACCCGAAAGGCGTCCGGATGACGCACCGGAACCTCATGTCGAACGTCCACGCGGCGCTCGACCGGTACGACATCCACGAGAGCGACGTCCACCTCTCGTTCCTCCCGCTCAGCCACGCCTTCGAGCGGACGGCCGGCTACACGACGATGCTCGCGGCCGGCGGCCAGATCGTCTACGCCGAGTCGATCGACGCCGTGTCGAAAAACCTCCCGGAGGTCCGCCCGACCGTGATGGTGTCCGTCCCGCGGCTGTTCGAGCGGGTCTACTCGACGATCCAGCGGTCCGTGGCCGAGGGCTCGATCGTCAAGCGCGGCCTGTTCGCGTGGGCCGTCGACGTGGGGAGTGCCGTCGCCGAGCGGGAGAAGGCCGGGAAGACGGTCTGGCCGCACCTCCGCGCGCAGCACGCGGTCGCCCACCGGCTCGTGTTCTCGACGCTCCACGAGAAGCTGGGCGGGCGCGTCCGGTTCGCCATCAGCGGCGGGGCCGCGCTGCCCGAGGAGATCGGGCGCTTTTTCGAGGCCGCCGGCATCCGCCTCATCGAGGGCTACGGGCTCAGCGAGACGGCGCCGGTCCTCGCCGCCAACCCGTTCGAGGCGCCGGTCTACGGGACCGTCGGCTGGGTGATGCCGGGCGTCACGGTCGCGATTCGCGCGCTCGACTCGGGCCAGCTCCTCGCCGAGGTCGAGGGCGACGACTACCCGACCGACGTGACGACGGGGCCGGGTGAGATCCTGGCCAAGGGCCCGAACGTGATGGCCGGCTACTGGGAGCGGCCGGAGGAGTCCGCCGCCGCGTTCGACGCCGACGGCTGGTTCCGGACCGGCGACGTGGGCCGCTTCGAGGGCGGCTACCTCCGCATCACCGACCGCCTCAAGCATATGATCGTGACGGCCGGGGGGAAGAACGTCTACCCCGGCCCCATCGAGGGCACGCTCTCCACGACCCCGCTCGTCTCGCAGATCATGGTCGTCGGCGAGGGCCGGCCGTACCTCACGGCGCTCGTGGTCCCGGACCTCGACGCGTTCCGCCAGGAAGCGAAGGCCCTCGGCCTCGACGCGCACACCGAGGCCGACCTGCTGGCCGCCCCCGAACTCCGCCGATCCGTCGAGGACACGCTGGCCGAGTACAACCGGGCCGCGCCGAGCCACGAGAAGGTCCGCGAGTTCCGGATCGTGGAGGAGCCGTTCACGGTCGAGAACGACCTGCTCACGCCGACGATGAAGCTCAAGCGCCGCGCCATCGAGGCCCGCTACGCCGACCGGGTGGAGGCGATGTACGCGAGCGGCCGCTAGCGCTTCGAACGGCCTGCCCGGAGGGTTCGCGACGGCTTCACGGCCCGGGGGGGTGGGCAGCCCGGGTCGGGCGTCGTACCTTGGTCGTCCCGGCGGTTCTCTGCCGGGCCTCGGGATGTGGCGCAGCCCGGTAGCGCGCCTCGTTCGGGACGAGGAGGTCGTGGGTTCAAATCCCGCCATCCCGACTCCGACGGCCCCTTCGCACTCGCGAGGGGGCCGTTTCTCGTTTGCCCAGCTCCCTCCGCCTCGGCGTCGAGGCAGGCCTACGCGGCGCGGACGTACGTGTCGAACCGGAACGCCGGGCGGCCGCCGGCGGCGGGGTGCTCCTCCCGCGCGTCGAGTCGATAGTGGCCACCGTTCTCGGCCAGCAGGTGCCGGTACGTAGGGAAAAACGTGTCGCCCTCGAACTCGCCCTCGACGAACGTCAGCTCCAGCCGATCGGCCTGGACAGGCCCGTCGGGGTCGAGGACCGACCCGTAGACGCCCGCGCCGCCGCCGATGAAGATCCGCTCGCGGTCGCCGAACGCCTCCAGCATGTGGTCGAGCCCGCCGTAGACGTGGATGCCGGGGTGGTCGACGCGCGTGGGGTGGCGCGTGAGGACGACGTTCTCGCGGTTCGGCAGTGGCCCGCCGAACTGGTGGAGCAGGCTCTCGAACGTCTTCCGCCCCATCACGAGCGGCCAGCCCGTCGTGAGCGCCTTGAACCGCTGGAGGTCGGTCGGGAGGTGCCACGGGAGGTCCATCCCGTCGCCGATCAACCGATCCGACGGGGTGCCGGGCGCCTCGGCCACGGCGGCGATGACGACGATCTCAGGGCGCATGGGCAGGGCGGCTCCCTCCGCCTCGGCCGGCCCGCGGGGGCGCCGAGGCGGGCGGGGCTAGACCGCGACGGGGAAGCGGATGGCCGGCTGGGGGTCGTAGCCCTCGAGCGCGAAGTCGTCGAACGCGAGCTCGTCGGGCGCCTTCGCACGGCCGTCGGCGTGGCGGGCAATCGTGAGGCGCGGGGCCGGCGTGGGCGTCCGCGACAGCTGCTCCGTGAGGCCCTCGACGTGGTCGACGTAGACGTGCGCGTCGACGAGCGTGTGGGCAAAGCGGCCCGGGCGGAGGCCGGCGGCGTCGGCCAAGACCTGCGTGAGAAGCGCGTAGCAGGCGAGGTTGAACGGGACGCCGAGGGCGAGGTCGGCCGAGCGCTGCGTGAGGTGGCAGTTGAGGAGGTCGGGGCCGTCCTCCGAGGGCGTGACCTGGAACGCGAACGTGTAGTGGCACGGCGGGAGCCGGCTGACGGCCGCGTTCGCCGGGTGCCACGCCGTGACCACCATCCGCCGGCTCATCGGGGTCGTCCGGAGCGTGTCGAGGACGTAGCCGATCTGGTCGAACGACAGCGACCCGTCGGCCTCGCGGCGGACGTGCGGGTGCTCGGCGTTGGCCCAGACCTCGCCGCCGAGGGCGACGCCGGCCTCGGGGACCGGGAAGCGGCGCCAGAACCGGCCGTACGCCGTCTGGAGGTCGCCGGCGTCGTCGGCCCAGGCGTCCCAGATCTTCGTGTGCTGGCGGAGCTCGCGGATGTGGTCGGCCCCGGAGAGGTACCACAGGACCTCGCGGAGCATCGACGCGAAGTAGACCTTCTTCGTGGTCAGGAGCGGGTATCCCTCCGCGAGGTCGACGCTGTAGTGCTCGGCGAACGACGCGATCGTGTCGGTCCCCGTCCGGTTCGCCTTGCGGACGCCCGTCGCCAACACGCGCTCGACGACGCCGAGGTAGGCCTCTTCGGCGGCGGTCGTCGTGGCAGGCGGGGTCTCGACGGCGGGCATGGCAGCGACTGGCGGGGGGGACGGAGGAAGATGCCCCGGTCCGGGCCGGATCGCCAGTCGCGGTTTCCCACAACCTGTCCACGACGTCCCTCCTCCCTCCCGCGTTCTCGTCGGACCTTAAGGACCGAACCGCACCCGTACCCATGGATCCCGGCCTCCACGTCAAGCAAGCCATCAACCACCTCAACAAGGTCCTGGCCTACTACCCGTACGTCGCCGAAAACGGCGAGGCGACCGTCGCGCTCACGCCCGAGGACTGGGGCGTCGTGGCCGACGCGTTCTTCCACATGGGCACGCCGCCGGAGGTCTTCCCCGACGCCATCGAGAGCTACCGGATGAGCGACGACCGCTCCGAGATCCAGCTCTCGGTCCAGGACGGGACGCTGGTCCGCATCCAGGCGGGCTAGCCTTTCCGCCTCGGCACCGAGGCGGGCGGGATCAGTTCCCGAGAGCGACGAGGTGGAACCGCGGGATCCGCGCCCGGAAACGGGCGCCGGACTCGCGCTGCATCAGGTACGTCCCCTCCATCGTGCCCTCGAACGTGCGGAGGACGCAGACCGAGTGGTACTCGTGGGCCTCGCGCGGCGGGATCGTCGGCTGCTGCCCGACGACGCCCGCGCCCTCGACGGTCTGAACGCGGCCGTGGGCGTCGGTGATGTTCCACCGGCGGCGGAGGAG
>JAAXJP010000245.1 GCA_012269805.1 Rubrivirga sp. | reverse complement strand
CCGACGACGCCTGGATCCGCGAGAGGCTTCGGACCGCCGCCGGCGGCACGCTCGCGACCGCGTGGGACGGGCGGCCGTACCTCAACACGAACCTGTTCGCCTACGAGGAGGCCGGCGACGCCCCCGGCACGATCTGGCTCCACACGGCTCACGTCGGACGGACGGCCGCGAACGTCGCGCTCGACGCGCCCGCGCCGGTCTGCTTTTCGGTCTTCGAGATGGGCCGGATGCTCCCCGCCAGCCGCGCGCTCGAGTTCTCGCTCGAGTACGCCGGCGTCGTCGCCTTCGGGTCGGGCCACGTGGTGCAGGGCGCCGACGCGCAGCGCCACGGGCTCGCGCTCCTCATGGCGAAGTACGCCGCTCACCTCGAGCCCGGGCCGGACTACGAACCCCCTACCGAGGCCGACCTCGCGCGGACGTCCGTCTTCCGGGTCGAGATCGCGTCGTGGTCGGGCAAGACGAAGGCCGCGCCCGACGACTTTCCCGGCGCCTACCGCTGGCCGGAGACCGGCGCGCCCGCATGACCGCGCCGGCCGGCTTCGCCCTGCGCCACGTCGCGACGGAGGCCTCCGCTCCCCTGCCGCCCCACGACTCGGTCCGAGGCCTCGCCGAGGCGCGTGGACCCGGCGCCGTGACGTCGGGGCCGGGCCGCGGGGGTGAGCGGCCGGTCGTGCGCGAGGCCGTCGGGGGCGGTCCCCACGCGCGCCGCGACGCCTTCGCCGCCGCCCGCCGATGACCGTCCCCGCCTTTGTCCGGACGCCGCGGCTCCGGTCGGCGGCGTTTCCGTTCGCCGCCAACGGGATCCTCTACGGCACGTGGGCCTCGCGCATCCCCGAGATCCAGGCGCGCACCGGCCTCAGCGAGGGGACGCTCGGGCTGGCCCTCCTCGGGCTGGCCGTCGGGCTCGTCGTGTCGGCCTCGGCAGCCGGCCCGCTCGTGGCGCGGCTCGGGGCCCACCGCGTGACGCTCGTCGCGCTGGCCCTCTTCGCCGTCGCCGTCGTCGGGCCGGGGCTCGCCGTCGGGCTGGGGTCGCTGGCCGCCGTGCTCGTCGGGGTGGGCCTCACGAGCGGGCTCCTCGACGTGTCGATGAACGCGTGGGCCGCCGAGGTCGAGGCGGCCGACGAGACGACGATCCTCGGCGCGTGCCACGGGTCGTTCAGCCTCGGCGGGATGGTCGGGGCCGGCCTCGGCGGGGCCGCCGCTGCGCTCGACGTCCCGCTGGCGCTCCACTTCGGCGCGTGTGGGGCCGTGTTCGCGGGCGGCGCGCTGGTCCAGGGCCTCGGCGTCCACGACCCGCCCGACGCGCCAGCCGAGGCGGACGAAGACGCGCCGGTCGTCGCACTCCCGACCGGGCCGGTGGCCGGCCTCGCCGCGCTCGCCTTCTGTGGGCTCATCGTCGAGGGCGCCATGGCCGACTGGGGCTCCGTGTTTCTCCGCGAGGTGCTGGCGGCGTCGGAGGCCGTGGCCGCGCTGGGCTTCGCGGCGTTCTCGGCGTGCATGGCCGCCGCCCGCTTCGGCGCCGACGCTGCGACGGCCCGGATCGGCGACGCCCGGCTCGTCCGCTGGGGGGCCGCGCTGGGCGGGGCCGGGCTGCTCGTGTGCGTCGTCGCGCCGGCCGTGCCGCTCGCCGTGCTCGGGTGCGCCCTCGTGGGCCTCGGGTTCGCGGCGGTCGTGCCGGCCCTGTTCCGGGCGGGGGCGCAGGCGCCGCTGCCGCCGGGCGTCGGGATCGCGGCCGTGGCGAGCGCGGGCTACCTCGGCTTCCTGGCCGGGCCGCCCGCGCTCGGCTTCGTCGCCGAGGCGGCCGGGCTCCGGGCCTCGTTCGGGATCCTCGCCGGCCTCGCCGCGGTCGTGGTCGTCGGCGCGGGGGCCGCGTTCCGGCGCGCGAGGAACTAGGCTACCAGTCGTCGGCGCCGGTCAGCTCGGCCTCGACGTCGTCGGCCGTGGTCATCACGAGGGCCATCGTGTCGAGGAGGACCCGGTCTGAGGCGTCCGCGGGCACGTTGGCCGAGAAGACGAGGCGCGTCCCCGTCTGCGCCCAGCTTCCGACGATGTAGCCGGAGTTGCTGCGGAGGAGACGGCCCGCCCAGTCGTTCGGGAGCGACTCGCCATTGTCGAAGGAGGCCGCGTACGAGAACACCCGGCGGATGTCGAGCGAGCCGATGGTGTCAGTGCGCGGCGAGATCCACACGAGCTGGGAGCGCTCGTTGGGGAGCGTGAAGAGGACCCGGTAGTCCCCATTCTCTTCCGCCGAGTAGTTGACGTTGTTCTGGGCGAGAGCCTGCTCGACGCGAGCGTCGGAGGGCGCGTCCTGCGCGGAGGCCGGGAGGACGAGGAGCGTGAGGGCGAGCGGCGCGAGGAGCGACCGGAAGATCGACGGGATCGGCATGGCGTCGGGCGTGGGGAGTGGGCCCCAACATCGCACACAGCGCCCATTCCGCGGCACGCCCTCCCCCGTTCGCGCCACTCAAATCGTCCCCCGGGGTTCCGATTTGCCTACTCGAAGGCGACCGAGAGCCCCGCCGCGAGGTGTCGCCCCGGCGCCGGCTCCACGAACCGCCCGCCGAAGGCGTTGACCACGACCGACCCGGCGTACGCGGCGTCGCCCGCGTTGCGGAGGGCCACGAACGGCGTCGCTCGCGTGCCGCCGACGGCGACGCCCGCGAGGGCCGCGCGGAGGTGAACGACGGCGTACGCGTCGGTGCGGAGCTCGCCCGCACTGTCGGCCGCGTACGCCGCGGCGGCCTCGCCGTCGACGCCCAGCGCGAGGGGAAGCAGGCCGCGGGCGGTCCACGTCGCCGTCCACGTCGCGAGCTGGGGCGGGAAGCCGGGGACGCGGTTGCCCTCGGGCGTCTCGCTCCCGGCCGGCCCGCCCAGGAACGTCCCGCGCGCGAGCGTCACGGCGACGGCCGCGTCCAGCCGGCCGCCCCCGAGGCCGACGCCGTCGGCGCGGAGGCCCGCCTCGACCCCTCCGTGGCGCGCCTCGCCCTCGTTGCGGTAGATCGTCACGTCGTCGACCTCGGTGGGCAAGAGGAGGTCGCGGGCCCAGGCCACGAACGCCGCCGCGTCGAGACTGAGCGCGCCGCCCGCGACCGGCCACGCCGCGCGCACGCCCGCCTCGCCGCCCCACGTGCGCTCCGGCGCCAGGTCCGGGTTGAAACCGGGCGCGCCGTCGGGCCGGTTGCCGAGCTCCGTCGTCGTCGGCGCGTCGAGCGCACCGGCGGCGTTCGCATAGAGCGTCGCCGCGCCGGTGCCGACGCGGGCCTGGTAGGCGAGGCCAACGGACGGGCTGACGGCGCTGAGCGTCCGCGACTGCGACGCCGCGCCGGCCGGCTCTGCCTCGTACGCGAGGAGGTCTGCGCGGGCCGCGGCCGAGAGCGTGAGGGCCCCGACGGGCACGCCGAGGCGGGCGAACACGGCGCCGGAGCGGACCGTCTCGGTCTGGTCCGTCAGCACCCCCGGGCCGGGCTGGCCGCCATCGTTGTCGCGCTCGAGGCGGTCGTCGCGCTGCGCCTCGGCCTCGACGCCGACGCCCCACGCGACGCGCAAGCCGCCCTCGACCACGGCGCGGACGCCGCCCGAAAGCCGGTCGAGCGTGATGTAGCGGGGGATGATCGGGTTGTCGAGCGTCCGCGCGCCGCCGGTCGCGGTCACGCGGAGCCGGGAGCTCCCGAGCCCCTGCGCGTAGGAGAGGGCGGCGTGGCCCTGCGCGAGCCGCTTCCGCGCGTCCTGCGAGAGCGAGAGGTCGCGGACCTGCCGGGGGTCCTCGGCCGCCATCTCAGGCGTGATCCCGCCCGGCGACTCGGCCCGCGGCACGAACGCCCCCAGCCCGACGAGCCCGACGCTCCGCCCCCCGCCGAGCTCCGCCGACCCCGAGAATCCGCCCCGGTAGGCCTCGACCGCGCTCTGCTGGCGGAAGCCGTCCTGGCGCAGCGCCGAGCCCCACGCCGTAAGCCGCCGGCCAGCGCCGAGGGCCGGCCGCGCGACGGCCTCGGCCTTCGCCAGCCCGTACGCCCCGCCGAGCGCGCGGACGCGCCCGCCGCCCGCTTCCCCCACCTCGGTCGACAGCGACAGGACCCCGGCCGACCCGCTCCCCCAGAACGTCGACGCCGGCCCCCGCAGGACCTCGACGCGCTCGACGAGCCCGGCCTCGCGCACGTTGAGCTGGGTCTGCCCGTCGGCCCGCGTGAGCGGCACGCCGTCGAGCAGCACGTGCGTCCCGCGGACGCCGAACGCGGCCCGCCAGCCGAGCCCGCGGACGAGCACGCGCTCGCCCGTCGAGGGGTTGCCGCGGTCCGAGATCCACAGTCCTGGGAGGCCGCGGCCGATGGCGTCGAGCGCCGTGGCCGGGTCCGTGGCCCGCTCCGCCTCGGAGCGGTCGCGGACGGCCAGCGCCAGCGGCGCGCGGGTCGGGACGAGCGCGAACGGGGCCGCCGTGACCTCCACGCCCCCGAGGTCGCGGACCGCCGTGGTGTCGGGTTGGGCGGCGGCGGGGGTGACGGCGAGCGCCACGAGGGCGACAAGGGCGAGGCGCGGCATGACGGGTCGGGGGGAAAGGAGCACGCGGACCC
>JAAXJP010000324.1 GCA_012269805.1 Rubrivirga sp. | reverse complement strand
AGCCAGTGCCGGTCCCGGCAGGGGGGAAGGTCCCCGAGATGGCGCCGCCGGGGAGCGGCGCGCGCGGGCCGTCGGGCGTGTCGGCCGAGGCGACGTGGGCCCAGGTGCCGGTGAGGGCGTCGCCCAGGGCGTCGGAGGGCACGTCCGGGTCGGTCGCGGACTCCCCCGAGGCGGGCGGCTCCGCCCCGGGCGGGACGTCGGCGGGGTCAGACGTGCAACCGATGGCGAGGAGGAGGGCGGCGAGGATCGGGAGGGCGCGCATGCGGCGAGGGGCGGGGCACCCTCCTCTACCGGATCGGCGCGATCGGCGCCTCACGTGGGGCGAGGGCTCGGTGAAGAGCGGGCGCGACGCGGCGCGATCCGCCTGGCCCGGTTAGTCTCGCCGTCTCACCTCCCGCGGGCCATGCTGACTCCGTCGACCTCCCGGTTAAGCGATCAGACCCTCGCCGTCCTCGGCGCCGGCAACATCGGCCGGGCCCTCATCGGAGGGCTCCTCCGCGGCGGCGACCTCGCCGCCGAGCGGATCACCGCCACGCGCCGGTCCGAGGCCGGGCTCGACGAGCTCCGCCAGCGGTTCCCCGGCGTCGTCACCTCTGACGACAACGCCGAGGCGGTGCGCGGCGCGACCGTGGTCCTCGTGACGGTCAAGCCGCAGAACGCGGCCGAGCTGTTCGCCGAGGTCCGCTCGCACCTCGCGCCCGGGACGCTCGTGCTCTCGACGCTGGCCGGCGTCACGACGTCGTCTCTGGCCCAGGCGCTCGGCCCCGACCTCCCGATCGTCCGCGCGATGCCGAACACGCCGGCGCTCGTGGACGAGGGGGCGACGGCGATTGCGCCGGGCGCCCACGCGACCGAGGCCCACGTCGCGCTCGCGCGGGAGATTTTCTCGGCCGTCGGCCACGTCGTCGAGGTCGTGGCGGAAGGGCTCATGGACGCCGTGACGGGCCTCTCGGGCAGCGGCCCGGCCTACGTGTTCATGGTGATCGAGGCGATGACCGACGCGGGCGTCCGGCAGGGCCTCCCGCGGGCCGTCGCCCGGCGGCTCTCGATGCAGACGGTCCTCGGGGCGGCGCGCCTCGCGATCGAGACGGGCGAGCACCCGGCCGTCCTCCGCGACCAGGTCACGACGCCGGGCGGGACGACGATCTCGGCCGTCGCCGAGCTCGAGAAGCACGGGCTCCGGTCGATGTTCATCGACACCGTCGCGGCCGCGACCGAGCGGAGCCGCCAGCTCGGCGAGGGCTCGGCTCCGTCCGGGAACGCGGGCCGCGCCTAAGCCTCGGGCCGCGCCTAAGCCTCGGGCCGATGCCCGCCCCGACTGAAGAGCGCGTCCACCTCGGCGTCGATCTCGGCGGGGTCGCCGAGGTCGATCTGGTCGAGCTCGACGAACTCCAGGACGAGCACGCGGCGGACCCGGCCGCGGAAAAGGGCGAGCAGGGACGTCCGGGGCGGGGCGGCCTCGCGGTCGGCGGCTGGCGCAGCGGGGAGGGCAGGGGCGTAATCCATGACGACGGAGGGGGAAAGGGTGTCTCCCTCTCGTGCGACGGAACCGCCCCCCGAGGGTCATGCCCCGTCCGGAGTCCCCACGCGACTCCCTCCGCCTCGGCGGCGAGGCGGGACTACCGCCCGAACGTCCGGAGCTTGTACGACAGATTCAGCAGGACCGTGCGGCCGAGCGCCTGCGACTGAGCGTCCTCGACGTAGAGCTCCGTCACGGTCCGCTCCACGTCGGCCTGCTGGTCGAGCAGGTCGGTCACCGACAGGCTGACCTCGGCGAGGTCGTCGCTCAGGAACTTGTAGCCGACCCGGCCGCCCCACAGGACCTGCGTCGGGTCGACGGAGGCGTCGAGGCCGGCGTAGTGGAGCGCGCGGACGTCGGTCGCCACGACGACGTTGGGGAGCGGGAGCCACGTGAGCTCCGCACCGGCCTGGTGGCGGACGTAGTCGTCGTCGAGTGATGGGACGGCCGAGTTCGTCACGGCCGTGTAGCGCGCGCCGTACTCGAGCGAGAAGTCGACCCGCTCGCTGATCGCGCTCCCGAGGAACAGCCGCCCGTCGATGCCGAGCTGGTCGGTCACGTTCTCGCCGCCGTCGACGAGGCCGGGTGTGCTCGAGTAGCTCGCGCCGAGCGAGAGGTTCGCGTTGCTCTTGAGGACCCCGACGGGCCGGCCGTAGGTGGCGAGGGCGCGGGCGGTCCAGTAGCCGTCGAGGTTGACCGGCCGCGTGAGTTGCGCGCCGGCCGGCAGCACGACGCCCGGCGCGATCTCGGTGTCCGTGCCGGCGAGGGTCGTCGAGGTCACGATGGCGTCCTGGCCGTACGAGCCGCTGAGGAGCCCGAACAGGACGGAGCCGCCGGCCGCGTCGGTCCGGTTGAACCGGGCCCGGAGCGTATGGGTCGTGCTCGGCTGGAGGTCCGGGTTGCCCGTTGTGAGGAGGAGCGGGTTCCGGTTGTCGATGACGTCCTGGAGCTGGCTGGCCGACGGCGTCTGCGTCCGCGCGCGGTAGTCGAAGTTGACCCGGCCGGCCTCGCCGATCCCGAACCGGAGCCGGGCCGACGGGAGGACGGACCAGTAGCTCCGGTCGACGGTGAACGCGGTCGGGAGCAGTTGCTCGGCCTCAAGCCGCTCGTGCTGCACATCGAGGCCGACCTGGGCGCTGAGGCCCTGGCGCCGCGAGCGCTCCCGGCGCTCCGGCGGGGGCCCGCCCGTCCGGCCCTCGCCCTCCGCGCCGTCCTCCGGCGGGGGGGCGTCGCCCGGAGGCGGGCCGTCGCCGGCGGGCGGGCCACCACGGCGGCCGTCGCGCCCGCCGCGCGGGCCGCTGCTCCGGGGGCCGCCGCCCCGGCCACCCGACCCGAACCGGAACGCGACGCCGGCTTGCTGCACCAGCGAGCGCTGGTCGAGCAGGCTCGAGTACGCCGAGTCGGGGAGCGTGTAGGCGCCCGTCGCGTCGGCCAGAGAGGTGAGGCGGTCCGACGAGCCCCACGAGAGCTGGGGGCGGTACGAGAGCTGGAGCTGGCCGCCCGCGAGCGGCTCGGTGACGCTCAGCCGCGCACCGACGCTCCGCGAGGCCGCGTCCGTCGTCACGAGCTGGTCGACGTCGCCGTCGCCGTCCTGGCCGGTCACGGTGTACACTTGGTTCCGCGTGCCGTCCTGGCCATCCGCAGAGGCGTCGAGGCCGAGCATGAGGGTCCGGCCCGGTGTGTCGAACCGGTGGCGGAGAAACGCGCTGACCCCGCCCGAGAGCGCGTCGAGGTCGGCGGCGTCGGCCGAGGTCGTCTCCGCGAGCAGGTCGCCGCCGGGCAGCGTCGTGAGGCCGAGGAGCGAGCCGGTCGACGTGTTCGACTGGACCGAGAGCTGGGGGCGGACCGTCAGCTGCGTCCGGTCCGAGAGGTCGGCCTCGGCGCGGAGGGAGAGCCGGTGGTTCGTGTTCGTCCCCTCCGACAGTTCGGTCTCGCCGTAGAGCTGGGAGACGGCGCCGTTCGTCAGGTACGACCGCGTGAGGGCCGCATCGAGCCGGTTGTCGGTCGTGTTGAAAAAGTAGCTGCCCTCCAGTTCGAGCGCGTCCCCGAACAGCTTGTCGGCGTAGCTCACGCCGACCGCCGTCGTCTCGTTGACGCCGTCGGAGTCGTCGACGAGGAGGTCGCCGACGCTGCCGCCGCGCCCGCCTCGGCCGCGGCCCCGACCGCCCCGGCCGCCTCCGCCGCCCACGACGCCGAGGAGGTCCTCGGTCGCGAAGTTCTGCTGGTCCACGTTGTTCGCCAGCCCGACGACCGTGATGCGCCGGTCGCCGTCGAGGACCGTCACGTTGCCGCCGGCGAGGTACGAGCCCTCCGGCCCGGCGCCGGCGTAGGCCCGCCCGAACTGGCCGTTCCCCATGCCCGGGCGCGTGACGATGTTGATCGTCTTCTCGGCCTCGCCGTCGTCGAACCCCGAGAATTGGGCCGCGTCGCTGGCGCGGTCGAACACCTGGACCTCCTGGATGATCTCGGCCGGGAGCGTCGCGAGCGCCGCCTGGACGTCGGTCCCGAAAAACTCGCGGCCGTCGACGAGCACGCGACGGACCGTCTCGCCCTCGGCCGTGACCGTCCCGTTCTCGACCGTGACGCCGGGCAGCTTCTCGACGAGGTCCCCCGCGTTGGCGTCCGGGTTCACGGCGAAGGCGTCGGCGTTGAACGCCGTCGTGTCGCCGCGGACCTCGACGCGCTGGCGGACGGCCTCGACCTCGACGTCGCCCAGCGCCTCGGCGTCCGCGGTCAGCGCGACCGGCCCGAGGTCGACGGCCTCGGGGACGGCGAGCGCCCGCTCGACCGCGACGTAGCCGACGAACGTCACACGGAGACGGTAGTCGCCGGGCGCCACCGTGAGGCGGAACGCGCCGTCGAGGGCGGCCGCTGCCCCGGTCTGCGAGCTATCCGCTGCGATCAGGAAGACGGTCGCGCCGGGGAGGGCCGCGCCGTCTTCGGCGTCGACGACGGTGCCGGTCACGGCGACGGGCGCCTGCGCGCGAGTGGGCGCTGCGAGGGCGGCGAGCCCGAGAATGGCGAAGAGGAGGCGAGTCGGCATGGGGGCGGGGG
>JAAXJP010000097.1 GCA_012269805.1 Rubrivirga sp. | reverse complement strand
GCCGGCTGCGAGGCCCCGACGCCGCCGCTGAGCGCGTGGACGCGCTCGGTCGAGTCCGGGAGCTGGGCCGAGATGTAGACGCCGCCGCCGTTCGTGTAGTGCTTCCCGTCGTAGTTGATGTCGTCGACGGTCACGGCCGAGTTGCCGGGCCACTCCATCATGGGCACGTCGGTGGCGTTGCCGCCGCCGCCCTGGTGGTAGGCCCGGCCGATCTCGCCGGTGTTGAACACGGTCTCGTGGAGCATCCCCCGCGAGTGGATCTCGAACCGGCGTTGGGCCTCGGCGGGGAGCGCGGCGGCCAGCCCGACGAGGGCCACCAAGAGCAGGCGCGCGTGGGGTCGGAGGGCGGTCATCTTAGAGGTCGACGGAAAGGCCGAGGAAGAGCGAGCGGGGCGCGTTGCTGTAAATCCGGAACACCTGGTTCGCCTCGTAGGGGAAGCTGTCACCGAGGTAGAGCGCGAGGGCCTCGTCGGGGTCGTCGGTGAACCCGTCCGGCGTGAGGTCGGAGGGGTTCACGGCGAAGTCGTAGGCCCGGAGGTTCCGGACGTCCCGGAAGACCCGGTTGTAGTCGTAGGTCCGCTGGTTGAACAGGTTGGCCACCTCGACGAAGAGGGAGCCCTCGGCGCCGGAGGCGAGCTGGAACGGGCGCGTCACCTTCAGGCTCGTCTCGTACTCCATCGGCGCGCGGGCGTCGGCGACGAGCACGTCCTGGCCGGCCGCGAACGACGTGTACGGCCGGCCGGAGCGGGCCCGCGTGCGGACCGACCCCGTCCACCGGCCGAGCGGCCGGAACCCGGCGACTCGGGGCCCGAGGTCGCGCGGCGTCGTGGCCGTGAGCTGGACGATCAGGTTGTGCGTCCGGTCGAAGTCGAGGAGGATGTCGTTGAGCCCGATCCCGGCCCGCTCCTCGTCGACCTCGCCGTCGAGGTCGCGGATAAACTGCGGCGGGGCGTCCTCGGCGCTCGACGTCTTGCCCGTGGCCACCTCGTACCGGTAGCGGACCGACCCGCGGACGGCCCCGCGGCGCCGCTGGAGCGAGACGCGGAAGCCCCGGATGTCGGCGTAGTCCCGGTTGACGTACGTCTGGTACGGGATGTCGACGCCCTCGCTGAAGAACGCGAGCTGGACGAGGTTGCGGACGTCCTTGTAGTAGCCCGAGACGTCGAGCGCGAACCCGCCCGGGAGCCCCTGGGCCACGCCGACCTCGTACATCTTCGTCTCCTCCGGCTCGAGCTCGGGGTTGCCCAGTTGGATGACGGCCAGCTCGTTCGACCGCTGGATCCGGCTCACGAGCGACCGCTCGAACGGGGGCCGCTGGAGGAACGCCCCGTAGTTGAGGTGGAAGACCGTGTTGACCGAGATCGGGAACGACGCGCCGAGCCGGGGTTGGAGCCGGGTGATCCACGACGACCGCTCGGTCGCGGCGAGGTCCGGGTCGCGCTCGGCATTGTCGCCGACGGCGGGCTGCGTCGGGTCGAAGTCGGGGTTGGCGTACGGGTTGTAGCGGTCCGAGAAGTACTCCGTGTTGAGGTTGTAGGCGTCGAACCGGAGGCCGAGGCGGGCGATGAGCCCCTCGTACTCGACCTTGTCCTCGACGAACGCGCCGATCTCGAACGGGGTCACGCTGAACGTCTCGTCCTGGGCGTCGGACGGGCTCGAGAGGTTGAGCCGGTTGTCGACGTCGAGGTGGTAGAGCCGCCCCTGAAGGCCGCCCTTGAGGAGGTGGTGGCTCGTGACCTGCTGGTTGTACGTCGCGTCGAGGGCGTACGTCGTCGACCGCTCGTTGCGGAAGTCGTTCTCCATGTACCCGACGCGGAACTGGTCGGGCGTGTTGAAGAAGCGCCACACGCCGAGGTCGGAGGCGTCCTCACGGAACCGGCTCGGGTCGAGGACGGCGGCCCCCGACTCGTAGTCGTTGCGGAGGACGCTCAGCGTGAGGTCGGCGAACCGCCGCTCGTCGGGGACGACGGCGAGGCGGGCCGAGCCGCCGAGCGTGATCTGGTCGAACGCGGCGAACCCCCGCTCGCGGTCCCAGAGGTACTGCCAGAAGCTGCTCGTGTAGTCGAACCCGCGGACGCGGTTGAACGCGCCGGCGAGCTGGAGCGACGAGCCGCCGCCGAGCGCGACGCGGGCGCTGCCGAGGAGCTGGCGCGTCCGCTCGGGCTCATTCGTCGGGAGCTCGTACCACTCGTCGGCGAACCGGGCCCCGACGAAGGCGCGGACGCGGTCGGACACCGGGCCGCCGACCGACAGGTCGAGCTGGGTGTCCCAGCGGTCGTTGTACTCCGTGCCGAGGTCCTCGCGGGCCTGCGCCCAAACGGCCTGGGCGATCTGGGCCGCCCGGAGGCTGTCTTCCGCCGTCTCCAGGCCGTACGCGCTGCAAAAGCTGAGGCCGATCGAGCACGAGTAGAGCCCCTCGCCGCTGTCGCCGCCCCACTCTTCGACCGTGTCGAAGGCCAGGAGGTACGGGTTGTTGTCCAGGCTGAACACGCTCCCCCCGAAGTGCTTGTAGCCCGGGGCCCGCACGCGGAGGCTCCCCGACCCGTCCCACCGCTCGAACCCGCCGGACCGGAGGGCCATGTTGACCACGCCGCTCTGGGCGTTCCCGTACTGCGAGGGGAACCCGCCCGTGATGACCTCGACCTCCTCAAGCGCGTTGGCGATGGGGTCGAACGAGCGCTCGCCCGTGAACGGGTTGACGATGTTGATCCCGTTGAGGAGGTAGAGCTCCTCGCCGGTCCGCCCCCCTCGGAAGTGGCCGTCGGTCGCCTCGACCGTCAGCCCGATGACGTCGGTCAGCGAGTACACACCCGGCGCCTCACTCACCTCGCGCGGTCGGATGATCTCGCTCGAGGCCGTCCGCTCCGGCTCGATGTCAGGTCGCTCGGCGGTCACCACCAACTCGCCCTCGACTGTGAGGTCCTCCTCCGCCAGGACAAAGTCGATCTCCGTCGTCCGGTCGTTGTTGACGACGACGCCCTCTTGCACGACGGTCTGATACCCGATGAACGAAGCGCGGAGGTCGTACGTCCCGGGCGGGACGTTCAGGATCACGTAGGTCCCGTCGAGATCGCTCGACGCCCCCAACGTGCTTCCGACGACGAGCACGTTGACGCCGGGGATGGGTACGCCGTCGGAGTCGGCGATCGTGCCACCGATCTTGCCCGTCTGGGCGTGGGCTCCGCTAGCAAGAACGAGGGCGAGGGCGCCGATCCAGAATCGTAGCATGAGGGGGGAAGCGCTTCCGGAAGGGGAACGTACCTGTAACATGTCATACAAGTCAAGCAGGCCGCCACATTATGCCCCTCCCGCAGACGCTACCGAAACCGGCATGGTGCTCTGTACCTCCTGCGGGTTCAGGTGCCGCGTCTTCTCCGGTCTCCCGAGGTGAACTCCGTGCCCTCTTCCAGTGCCCTTACGCTCATGACGGCGGGCCTTCGGACTCACGATGGGCACGTGCCCTCACGCTGACGGTGCGCACCGTCGGCCCTGGATGCGGGGTCCAGGTTTTCGACTCCCCGACCGTCGGTGGATGAAGCCAACCCCGTGAGCGAGGCTGCTCACGTCGCCTCGAGCTTCACGGAGCGCCGTTTTCGTCATGTCCACAGGAGGGCGGCGTTTGCCCCGACACCCCTCGTCCCCTCCCTGGAGCTCGAGGGGACGACGCACCGGCTCTACTTCCTCGGCGGGCGGTCCAGCGTGGACAGGACGCGCGACATCGACGTCGACAGCCGCGCCGACCGCCTCCACCTGGACGCCGAGCCGACCCTCTAGGAAAGACCTTGCAGGTCGACCAGCAGGTTCGTAGAATCTCAAAAAACGGAACAGACCGTTTTTTCCTTATGCCCAGACACCTCCCCCTCGTGTTCCTTCTCGCCGCCACGGCGGCCGCCGCCCAGGGCCCCGTCCGGTCGGGGACCGCCGACGCGGACGGGGTCGCTCTCTATTTCGAGGTTCATGGAAGCGGTTCCGCGACGCCGCTCGTCCTCGTCGAGGGGCTCGGCGCGGCGCCGTGGCGGTGGGAGCGGCAGGTCGGGGCGCTCGCCGAGGCGATGCCCGTGGTCGTCTACGACAACCGCGGCGTCGGCCGGTCGGACGCGCCCGAGGGCCCGTACTCGATCGGCCAGATGGCCGACGACCTCGCGGCCGTTCTCGACGAGGTCGGCGTCGAGCGCGCCCACGTGCTCGGCGCGTCGATGGGCGGGTTCATCGCCCAGGAGTTCGCCCTCCGCTACCCCGACCGCGTCGACCGGCTGGTCTTGGTGTCGACGAGTGCGGGCGGGGCCACGCACGTCCCGATGGCGCCGGACGTCCTGGCGCAGATGATGGCGCCGCCGGCGACCGACGACCCCCGCGCCCTCGTCGCGAGCCGGCTGCCGCTCGCCTTTACCGACGCCTTCCTCACCGATCCGGCGACGGTCGCCCACCTCGTCGACCAGCGGCTGGAGCGGCCGCAGCCGCCGCACGCCTACCAAGCCCAGCTGATGGCCGGGGCCCCGTTCGACGCCGCCGCCCGCGTGGGCCAGATCACGGCGCCGACGCTCGTCGCCGCCGCCGACGGCGACCTCGTGGT
>JAAXJP010000376.1 GCA_012269805.1 Rubrivirga sp. | reverse complement strand
GATGCCCCTCGCCCCCTCCGACGTCTCGCCCCGTCACGTCCCCGAGGCCGAGCGCCTCGCGCGCTACCGCGCCCTCCGCGTCCCACGCGCGGTCGAGGACAAGATGCTCCGGCTGATCCGCCAGAACCGGATCTCGAAGTGGTTCAGCGGCTACGGGCAGGAGGCCATCGCCGTCGGGTGCGCGCTCGCGGCCGAGGACCGCGACTGGCTCCTCCCGATGCACCGCAACCTCGGGCTCTGGACCACGCGCGGCGTCCCGCTCCGCCCGCTGTTCTGCCAGCTGATGGGGCGGGAGGGGGGCTTCACGAAAGGCCGCGACCGGACCTTCCATTTTGGCCTGCCAGAGAAGCGGATCGTCGGGATGATCTCGCACCTCGCGGCCATGCTGCCCGTCGCCGACGGCCTCGGACTGGCGGCCCAGCTGCGGGGCGACGACGCCGTCGCCCTCGCGTTTACGGGCGAGGGGGCGACGCGGGAAGGGGACTTCCACGAGGCGCTCAACCTCGCGGCCGTGTGGTCGCTGCCGGTCGTGTTCGTGGTCGAGAACAACGGCTACGGACTCTCGACGCCGACGGCCGACGCGATTCCCGTCGAGGACCTCGCCGACGCGGCCGCCGGCTACGGGATGCCCGGCGAGGCAGTAGACGGGAACGACCTCGACTCCGTTATTGCAACTGTCAACGACGCCATCGCCCGAGCACGAAGGGGGGAGGGGCCGACCCTCCTCGAGATGAAGACGTTCCGCGTCCGCGGCCACGAGGAGGCGTCGGGCACCAAGTACGTCCCGGACGGACTCATCTCCGAGTGGAGCCGCCGCGACCCCGTCGACCGCTACCGCGAGCGGCTCGTCGAGGCCGGCGCAGACCCCGCCGCCCTCGACCGGATCGACGCGGAGGTCGAGCGCGAGATCGAGGAAGTGGCCGAGTGGGCGCTCACCCAACCGGAGGTCACCTCGGCCCCGGACCGGGAGGCGGCCGACGTGTTCGCCCCGGCGGCGCCCGCGGCGGCGCCGGCTGGCCGGGGCCTCGTCGAGGACGGCGTCCGCTTTATCGACGCCCTGAGCGCAGGGCTCGCAGACGCCTTCGAGGCCGACGACACGACGCTCCTGATGGGCCAGGACGTGGCCGACTACGGCGGCGTGTTTAAAGTCACGGACGGGTTCGTCGAGCGGTTTGGCACCGACCGGATCCGCAACACGCCGATTATCGAGAGCGGGGCGCTCGGCTGCGCGCTCGGGCTCGCGCTCGACGGCTACCGGCCCGTCGTCGAGATGCAGTACGCCGACTTTATCTCGTGTGGGTTCAACCAGATCGTCAACAACCTCGCGACGACGCACTACCGCTGGGGGGCGGCGGTCCCCGTCACGATCCGCGCGCCGTTCGGGGGCGGCATCGGCGCGGGGCCGTTCCACAGCCAGAGCCCCGAGGCGTGGTTCTGCCACGTCCCCGGACTCAAGGTCGTCGTCCCCGCCACGCCGGCCGACGCGAAGGGCCTCATCCGGAGCGCGATCGAGGACGACAACCCGGTCCTCGTGTTCGAGCACAAGGCGCTCTACCGCTCGCTCCGCGGGCCCGTCCCGGCCGGCGAGCACCGGGTCGAGCTCGGCACGGCGCGCGTCGCCCGCGAAGGCTCCGACCTGACGGTGGTCACGTGGGGCGTCGGCGTCCAGTGGGCGCTCGGCCTCGCGGACGGTCTGGCCGGCGAGGGCGCCGAGGCGGAGGTGGTCGACCTCCGCACGCTCGTGCCGTGGGACCGCGAGGCGGTCCTCCAATCCGTGCGGAAGACGGGCCGGCTCCTCGTCGTCCACGAGGCCGCGCGGACGGGCGGGTTCGGGGCCGAAGTCGCCGCCGAGGTCGCCGAGGCCGCCTTCGTCCACCTCGACGCGCCGCCGGTCCGGGTGGGCGGCGCGGACCTGCCCATTCCGTTTTCGAAGGCCATTGAGGCCGACGTCTACTCCGCGACGGCGCGTATGGCCGCCGCCGCGCGACGCGTGCTCTCGTTCTAGACCGTCGAGGCGGTGTCGGCCTGCGCCGGGGTCGGCTCTGCGCCGGGAGGTTTCTCGTCCCAGACCTCGATCGAGAGTTCGAAGTCGCCGGTCTCGCCGGGCTCGTAGCTCGTCACGACGACGGTCCACTCGCCGCCTTCGGCCACGTCGACGACCGCCTCGGTCATGGACGTGTTGCCTTCGGTCGAGTCGTCGACGTCGGTCTGCTCGCCGGATGGGCTGAGGATGAGGAAGTACGGGTCGAAGTCGCCGGAGACGACCTCGGCGCGGATCCACTGGCCAGAGCGCGCGACGACCTCAAACCGCTCGAGGTACTCGCCCGTCTGGAGGGTCTCGTCGCCGCCCTCGAGCGAGCCCGAGTGGCGCGTGATCTCGGGGCCGTCAGGGGCCGCGCCGAGCCCGTCGGCCGTGCTCCCACCAGGGGCGAGGGCTGCGGTGGCGTCGGAGGAGTCGCCGCAGGCCGCGAGGGCGAGCGCGGAGACGAGAAGCAGTGGTAGGCAGCGCATAACGGGCCGGGGCGAGTCCCGGAAGCTAGCGTACCGTGGTCAATCGACGGTCGCGGCCGTCCGAACGGCCGCACCTGAACCGCTCACGAGATCGTCGTACCAAGCGAGCGCGGCCCGGAGCCGGTCGACCTCCTCCACGGGGGCCCAGATCACCGAGAGCGTCCGGGCCGTCCCGTCGTGCGTCTTGGTCCGCTGGCTATCGCGGACGGGGTTGGCGCAGAACCCGTCGCCGTCGCGGAGGCCGATCAGCCCTCGCAGCCGGATCTCCTGCCCGCTCGCGTTGAACACGTACGCGTCGTCCGCCCCGCCGACGCCGACCGCCAGCGGCGCGCGTGCGCGGTCGAGGTCGACCACGGAGATCGGGAGGCCGCTGTGGAGCGAGACGGCGTTGCAGGCGTCGACGGCCGCGTTGATCGGGCCGAGGAACCCGCCCTCGGCGGCCTTGACGAGGTACTCCGACGCCGGCTTGCCGCGGCCGGTCGGCTTGTAGCCGTCGCGGCGGAGCAGGTCGCGGACCGCCGCGCGCAGGGCCTCGCTCCGGTCGAGGGGCGCCGCCTCGGCGTCGAGGCGGAGGAGGTCGGCGACGGCGGGAGGCGTCGGCACCTCCCCGAGGGGGCGCGGGTAGCCCGCCGCCAGCAGGCCGACAGCGAGGCCAGGGATCGAGCGAGCGGAGGCGAGGACGGGAGCGAAATCCACGTCGGTCACGGGGCGAAGCCGGGAGAGACCCCAAGTTCGCCCCCGTCCGATGTCGCCGCACCCGGTGTGGGGCCGCCGTCGGAGCCCGACGAGTCGGGGGTGTGCCCAGAGCCGGGGGGATCCGTGGTCTCGGACAGGCCGCCATCCCAGCCGCCGAGGCCGGGGGCGTCGAGCCAGTCGCCTTCGATCCCGCGCTCGACCATGTCGAGGACCGCCGCCGTGAGGTCGCCCCGGACGCGGGTCAGTACGAGGTTCTCCTGCTCGAGGACGACGGCCAGCAGGTCGGTCACGGCCTGGCCATCGCGGCTGTCGCGGGTAAACACCCACACCGACTCCGCCGGTTCGCGTACGGTCATGAGCGGAACCCACCCGTCGGCCTCGTACCGCGAGAGGGCCTCGGGGCGTCCGACGAACGAGGCGTCGAACGAGCCGGAGACGCCGTAGCGCGCGACCTTGACTTGGCGGACGTGCCCCGCGAGCGCCCGGAACGGCTCGGTCGCGGTGGGGGCGAACAGCCGGCCGAGAAACCGGGTCGTCCCGATCGTCCCCCGGCCGAACGACATCGCGAAGCCGCGGCCGACCTCGGCCGATCCGGACGCCTCGACCTCACGCTCGATCTCGCGCTTGATCCGGCCCATCTCGAACGAGACGCAGCCCGGGAGAACGAGCACGGCGACGAGGCCGAGGGCGAGGACGCGGCTACTCATCGTCCACATCGACATCGACGTCTACGTCACGGTCGGACTCGTCGTCGATGTCGACGTCCACGTCGATGTCGCCGAAGCGGCGGGTCAGCGAGCTGATGTCGGAGGGTCGGATAGTTCCGTCGATGTGGACGAACACGGCGTCCTCGTCGCTCTCGTCGACGGCGAGCACGGCCAGTCCGTCGAAGATGTCGCCGGCCTCGCGGACGTAGATCCAGACGTCGCCGTCGTCGTCCGCGTCGTCAGGGAGCGAGCGGACGCGGACGAGCGTCAGCCAGCCGTCCGACTCGAACCGGCGCCCGACGTCGGCGAGGCGCGAGACGATGGACGTCCGCTCCGTCGGCGGGGCCGGGTACACGCGGACGGTGATGCCGCGGAGGCCGTCGATGAGCGCGGCCGTCTCGGGTTCGTCGGAGCGCGTCGCCTCCGCGGCGAGGCGGAGGAGAGCGCCGCGGAGGTTGACCTCTACGCGAGGCTCGGAGTCGAAGAGCGCGTCCAGGTCGGCCACCGCGATGGGCTGCGCCTGGGCGGTGGTGGGGAATGCGAGCGCCGCGATGGCGCTCAGAATCAGCGATCTCATGGTCATGGGGGACTAAAAGGGGAGAGCTCGGTCGATGGTGTGCGTTAAGGGGGTGGCCTCCGTGCGGACGGCCCGGCGGGCCTGCGTTTGCG
>JAAXJP010000403.1 GCA_012269805.1 Rubrivirga sp. | reverse complement strand
CTCATGGCCCCCCTCACGCCGCTCGCCCTCTCCCTCGCCGCTCTCATCGCCGTCGCCCCCGCCGCCTCGGCCCAGACGCAGTTCGCCTCCGCCCCGATCACGGGCGCCCCGACGGCCTCGCCCTACGTCGGTCTCTACGCCGCCGACGGCGGGATGCTCGAGGTCCGCGACGGCCGTGACGGGCTCGTCCTCGTGGCCCACGGCGCGCCCGTCGCCGCCCGCCTCGCCGCCTTCTCGGCCTCCGACGAGGCGACCGACGCCCGCGCCGAGGCGCTCCTCGACGCCTGGATCCTCGGCGACCTGGACACGGTCGTCGGCGCCGTCCGCCCCGCCCGCCAGGCCGACGCGGCCGAGCACCTCGCGGCCTACCGGAGCGCGCTCGTCCGCGGCTACGGCGAGGTCCTCGCTGGCAGCGTCGTCGGGACGTTCCGCCAGATCGACGGCCGCGAGGCCACGCTCACCCAGATCCTGTTCGACAGGGGCTCCGAATGGGCCGCGTTCGTGTGGGACGAGGACGGCCAGCTCGTCACGATCACGCGCGGCCTGAGCCCGGTCGTCGTCGGGTCCGTCCACGAGACCGCCGCCGACACGTTCGCGGCCCACGCGGCGCCCGCCCCGCTCGCCTTCGAGCGCGAGGCCGACGGCCGCGTCGGCGCGGTCCAGGTCGGCACGTTCTCGGCCGTCCGGTAGCGGCGGCCGCGACGCGGGGCGGCGTTGGTCCGTGCGCCCCGCCGGCCACCGGGAGACGGCAGACAGCGCCCGACCCCGGTGGCTTTTTTCGTTTCCGACTCTCCCCACCTCGGCGCCGAGGCGGAGGAAGTCACTCGCCGGGGTAGGCCGCCAGCGCCGCGTCGGCGTGCGCTTGCAGGGCGCGGGCCGTCGGCGCGGAGACGCTGCCGAGCGCCGGGAGCCCGACGGTCGACTCGCCGGTGAGGCCGCCGACGACGGTGAGCGCGGCGAGGTAGGTGCCGGCCGGGCTCGGGTGGAAGCGGTCGGGGCCGTACGGGTCGGCGGTGCCGTCGGCGCGGGCGAGGCGCCACGCGGCGCCGGCCGGGAAGAGCGCGGCGTCGGCCTCGCGGGCGGCGGTCGCGTACGCCGCGACGACGGCCTCGGCGCGGGCCTCGTCGCCCTCCGGCGGCCACACCATCAGGACGGCCGGGCGGACACCGTGCGTCTCGGCGAAGTCCGCAAAGCGGCCGACCCACGTGGCGAGATGGGCTTGGTTCTGCGGCACGGACGACGGCCCCTGTTGCACCACCACCACGTCCCAGCCGCCCGACGCGATCGCCTCGCGCGCACCGCCGAGGTGCCAGTGGTCCTCGAGCGACACGTTGGCCGCCGCGACCGTGCCGACGTGGACGTCCTCGCCCTCCCACGCGGGCAGCATCTGCCCGACCATCCCCGGCAGGTCGTTCGTGTAGGTCAGGCTGTTGCCGACGAACAGCACGTTGAACCCGGGCTCCGGCGTCGTGTCGACGGGCTCGGTCGAGCCGCACGCGGCGAGCCCGAGGAGCAACAGAACAACGGCGAGTCGGGGCATCGGTCCGCAATGGGAGCGCCACGAACCTAGGGCGTGGACCTCCTCCCCGAAAGGCGAACGCTCCTCCCCTACTCCACCATCGCGCGCCGGGCGGACTCGCGGCCGGTGTCCGTGAGCGCGAGTTGGTCGCCGGAGCGCCGGACGGCGCCGCCCCGCTCGGCCGCCCGGACGGCGCGCGAGGCGAAGGCCGGCGCCCAGTGGAGGTGCTCCTGGAGGTGGCTCACGCGGCACTCCCGGTCCGCCTCGGGCGTGTGCTCGTGGTGGAGAAGGTGGACGAGGAGCATCCGCTCGGCGAACGCGATCCGTTGGCGGGCCCGGCGGCGGGCCTGTGCCACGAGCCCGCGGTCGGGCGCGAACGCGAACGCGGCCGTAAACAGGACGCCCGCCATCACGGCCA
Source organism: Rubrivirga sp. (assembly GCA_012269805.1). GTDB lineage: Bacteria > Bacteroidota > Rhodothermia > Rhodothermales > Rubricoccaceae > Rubrivirga. Next base: position 2,662 of record JAAXJP010000403.1, on the reverse strand, counting down.
TCGCCCCCGAGATCGACACGTCGAACAGGCGCGCGAGCCAGTAGCCGGAGACGGCGCTCGCCACGCCGAGGCCGACCGAGAGGCCGAGCAGCACGGGCAGCCGGTCGGTCAGGAGCCACGCCGCGGCCGGCGGCGCGATCATGAGCGCGACGACGAGGATCGACCCGACCACGTCGAACGCGCCGACGGCGACGACCGACACGAGCGACATCAGCGCGTAGTGGACCGCGGCCGGCGCGAGCCCGAGCGCGCCCGCCAGCGCGGCGTCGAACGTGCTGATCTTGAGCTCCTTGTAGAACAGGGCGATGAACGCGGCGACGACGAGGAGCACGGCCCCCATCAGCCAGAGCGACTGCGGGCCGAGGTCCCGGCCGCCGACGGTCAGGCGCTCGATCCACGAGAACGCCGGGTCGCCGAGGAGGACCGCGTCGGTGTCGAGGTGGACGCCCGACGCGAACCGGGAGATCAGCACGACGCCGATCGAGAAGAGGGCCGGGAAGACGAGCGCGATCGCCGCGTCCTGCTTCACGAGCCGCGTCTGCCCGAGCGCCTCGATCGCGCCGACCGTCAGCACGCCGGCCCCGGCCGCCGCGATGAGGAGGAGCGGCGAGTTGAGGTTCTCGGTCTGGAAGTAGGCCAGCACGATGCCCGGCAGGATCGCGTGGCTGATCGCGTCCGACAGCATCGCCGTCTTGCGGAGCACGAGGAACGCCCCCACGAGCGCGCACGCGGCGGCCGTGACGGCGGCGATGAGCTGGATCTCGAGCTGCGGCGTCATGGCGTGGATCCCCCCGCCTCGGTGCCGAGGCGGACCGCGTCGTGCTCGTCGGCCCGCGTCCGGGCGAGGCGCCGCGCCTCCGCCAGCCCGCGCGCCGTGAGGGCCCAGGCGTCGTCGCGGGGCTCGACGAGGCCCTGCCGCTGGAGCCGGTCGAGCGTCGGGCCGACGGCCTCGGGCCGGGCGGTCATGGTCTGGAGCGTGGCGGCCGGGTGCGGGTAGTGGACGTCCTCGTGGGCGAGCGCGAGCGTGTAGAGGTCCTCGAGGGTGCCGGCCACGCGGAGCACGCGCCGGTTGCGGATCCCGCGCGCCCACGCCGCAACGAGCCCCCGCCTCGGCGCGAGCAGGAGGCTGGCGCCCACGACGAGGGTCGCCACGAGCACGATCGTCGGGCCGGTCGGCACGCGGGCGCCCGTGGCCGAGAGGAGCGCGCCGCTCGCCCCGCTCAGCGCTCCAAAGAAGCCCGCCAGCGCGACGACGCCCCACAGCCGGTCGGTCCACTGCCGCGCCGCGGCGGCCGGCGCCACGATGAGCGCGCTCATCAGCACGACGCCGACCGTCTGGAGCCCGATCACGATCGCGATCACGAGGAGCGTCGTCAGCCCGACGTCGAGCGCGCGGACGGGGAAGCCCTGCGACGCGGCAAAGTCGGGGTCGAAGAGGAGGATCTTGAACTCCTTCCAGAAGACGAGCATGGCCACGAGCGCGACGGCCCCGAGCACGGCCATCGTCACGACGTCGCGGCCGACGAGCGCGGCGGCCTGCCCGAACAGGAACGTGTCGAGGCCCGCCTGGCTCGCGTCCGGCTGCGACTGGATGTACGTCAGGAACACCATCCCGAGCCCGAAGAACACGGACAGCACGATGCCCAGCGCGGCGTCGTACGGCACGCGGCTCCGCTCGACGACGGCGCTCACGCAGAGCGTCCCCACCCACCCGGCCAGGCCGGCCCCGACGACGAGGACGAGCGGCGCCTTGCTGGCCGTGAGCAAGAACGCGAGGGCGACGCCGGGCAGCGCCGCGTGGCTGATGGCGTCGCCCAGGAGTGACTGCCCGCGCAGCACGGCGAACGCGCCGAGCGACCCGGACGACAGCCCGAGCACGGCCGCCCCCAGCGCGACGGTCCGCAGCGTGTAGTCGAGCTCGATCACGAGGTGCGGAGCGGGGCGCCCTCCGCCTCGGGCCCGAGGCGGGCGGGGCCGGCGGCGGACGGCCCGCCGGCCTGGAACGGGACGCGACCGCCGTAGGCCGCGCGGAGGTTCGCGTCGGTGAACACCTCGTCGACCGGCCCGGCCGCGATCCGCCGGACGTTGAGGAGCAGCACCCAGTCGAAGTACTCGGGCACCGTCTGGAGGTCGTGGTGGACGACGAGGACGGTCTTCCCCTCCTCCCGGAGGCGCTGGAGGAGCGCGACGATGGCCCGCTCCGTCGTCGCGTCGACGCCCTGGAACGGCTCGTCCATGAGGTACACGGCGGCGTCCTGCACGAGGGCCCGCGCGAGAAAGACGCGCTGCTGCTGGCCGCCCGAGAGCTGCGCGATCTGGCGGTCCGCGAAGTCGGCCATGCCGACCTGCTCGAGCGCCTCGGACGCCCGCCCGCGCTCCTCGGCACCCGGCCGCCGGATCCACCCGAGGCGGCCGTAGGTGCCCATCAGCACCACGTCGAGCACGCTCGTCGGGAAGTCCCAGTCGACGCTCCCTCGCTGGGGCACGTAGGCCACGTCGCGCCGGCGGTCGGCGAGCGGAGCGCCCAGCACCTCGACGCGCCCGGCCGCCATCGGCAGGAGGCCCAGGATCGACTTGATGAGCGTCGTCTTGCCGGCCCCGTTCGGGCCGACGATCGCCATCAGGACCCCCTCCGGGACGCGGAGGTCGACGTCCCACAGGA
>JAAXJP010000432.1 GCA_012269805.1 Rubrivirga sp. | reverse complement strand
CCCGCGCGCACCGGGCGGTCCGTGGATGGCCACCTGGGCAAGTCGCTGAGCGAGGTGGGCCCGGAGATCGCGCCGGACCTCGCGCCGAGGCTCCGCCGCGTGGTCGAGACGGGCGAGGCGCTGGAGGACCTCGAGGTCCACGGTGTGACGCCGGGCTCGGAGGGGGAGGAGCGGACGTGGCTCACGACCTACGTCCCCCGCTTTGACGGCGAGGGAGGGGTCGTCGGGCTCAGCCTCATGGTCCGCGACGTGACGGAGCGGCGTCGGCAGGAGGCCGAACTGGCCGAGGCCAACCGGCTCCTCGAACTGGCGATGTCGGGCGGCGGCCTCGGCGGCTACACCATCGAGTTCGGGGACGGCGAGCCCGTCGTCTACTTCGACGAGCAGGCTCAGGCGCTCCTCGAAGCCCCGCCGTCGGCGCCCCGCCGGGCCATGAACGCCCGGCTCCACCCCGACGACCTCGAGGCGGCCCGCGCGAAGGTCGACCAGGCCTGCGACCCCGACGTCGACGGCGACACGTTCTCGGCCGAGTTCCGCTACACGCGGAAGGACGGGAAGACGCTCTGGCTCGCCGCCCGAGGGGTCTGCACCTTCCATGAGGGCGCGGCGCGGCGCATCGTGGGCCTCTTGTTCGACGTGACCGACCTGAAGGAGGCCGAGGCCCGGGTCCGCCGCCAGCTCGCCGAGGTCGACGCCTACTTCGACGCCGTCCCGCTCGCCGTCGCCGTGTACGACGCCGAAGGCCGATACCTCCGCGTCAACCGCCAACTCGCCGAGTTCGTCGGGCTCCCACCCGACGAGCTGACCGGCCACCGGCCCGGAGACCTCTTCCCCGACCACGGCGACACGAACGAGCCGTTCCTCCACCGCGTCCTCCGCACGGGCGTCCCGATCCGCGACGTCGAGATGACGCTCCCGCGCCCGGCGGAGCCCGACGGCGCGCTCTACGAGTGGCTCGTCCACTACGTCCCGCTTCTCGAGGACGGGGCGGTCGTCGGGGCGATGGTCGTGATCCAGGACGTCACGGCGCTGAAGCGGGCGCAGGCCGGGCTCGAGCGCCTTACGGACGAGCTCGAGGCCCGCGTGGTGATGCGGACGGCCGAGGTCCGCCGCCTCGTCGGCGACCTTACCGAGGCGGAGCGCCGCGAGCGCGGGCGCGTGGCGCAGGTCCTCCACGACGACCTCCAGCAGCTCCTCTACGCCGTCCAGTTCAAGCTCGAGGCCATGCGCCGCCACGCCGAGGCCGAGCTCCTCGACGTCATCGAGCAGGCCGACGGGCTCGTCGCGCGCGCCGTCCAGGTCACGCGGACGCTGACGGTCGACCTCCGCCCCCCGGTGCTCCGCGGCGAGGGGCTCGACAGCACGTTCGAGTGGCTGGGCCACCGGATGGGCGAGGCCTACGGACTCGAGATCGCCGTCGAGCGGGAGGGGCCGGTCCAGGCCGGCAAGACGGTCCAGGTGCTCCTGTTCCAGATCGTCCGGGAGCTCTTGTTCAACGTGGTCAAGCACGCCGGGACGGCCGAGGCGACCATCCGCGTGGGCCCGGCCGAGGGCGGGGGCGTCCGCGTGGTGGTGTCCGACGAGGGCGTCGGGTTCGAGTTGGACAACGCCGACGACGAGTCCACAGGCGCCGGCCTCGTCAGCGTCCGCGAGCGGATCCGGCTCGTCGGCGGGTCCGTCGACGTCCGGTCCGCGCCCGACAGTGGAACCGAGATCGAGATCGTCTGCCCGACCGAGCTCTAGGGACCGTCCGGTGGGTCGGATCACGCGGCGACGGAGCGCCGACCGACGCGGGTTAGTCGTCGATTCGGATCACGCGCCCACGCGGTCCGGCTTCCAGGATGGCACAACGTACCCGGGGCGCCGTGCAGTCCGCCGTCGTCCCGTCATCCTCCACGGTGGCGACGAGGACGTACCCCTCGCTCGCGACGATGACGGGGGGCACGCCGGGACGGATCGTGACGACGACCTCCTCGAAGTCGATGGCGTTTAGCTGGGCGCGGCTGACGCGGAGCTCGTCGACGATCCGGCCGCTGCCGAGGTCGGTTCCGGACAACGCCTCGATGGCATCGGGCGCGTGCTGGGCGTGGGCGGCGGCGGGGAACACGAGGCAGGCGAGGAGGAGGGCGCGTAGCATGGGCGGAGGGAGGGGCCACCGGTGCCTCCGGGGTCGGGCGTGACGGAGGCTCAGCGGCGACGCAGGGAGAGATTGCGACGCGTCCGGAGAGCCCGGCCCCGTAGGTTTGGACCGTCCGCGCTCCCCGCAGTCCGTGTCCGACGCCGACCCCACGTTCACCTCCGCGATCGCCGACGACGAGGAGCCCCACGCCGGCGACCCCGCCCCGCGCTCCGGTCGGGCGGGGTGCGCCAACTGCGGCGAGCCGCTCGCCGGGGCCTACTGCGCCGCGTGCGGCCAGCGCGACCAGCCGCTCCGCCAGCCCGTCCATCGGTTTCTGGTCCAGTCGGCCACGGAGTTCTTCGGGGTCGACGGCCGCGTGTGGAGCACGCTCGGGGCGCTCCTGTTCCGGCCCGGCGCGCTGACGGTGGCCTACGTCGAGGGCCGGCGCCGACGGTACCTCCGGCCGCTCCGCGTCTACCTCACGTCGACGCTGCTGTTCTTCGTCCTCCTCGCCCTTCTCGACCCGGCCGAGCGCCTCCGCGAGACGTTCTCTCAGGGGACGGTCGCCCCCGACTCGACGGTGGTGGTGGCCGACCACCTCGCCGAGGTCGAGGCCAACATCGCGGCCGACCCCGAGCGGGCCGCGGCCGCGGCGGCCGAAGTCGACTCGCTCCGGGCCCGGGCCGCGCGGCTCCGGGCGTCGCTGGAGCCCGACTCGGCGGGCGTCGTCGCGGTCGGGGCCCCCGGCCTCGGCACCGAGGCGGACCTGGACGCTCTCCTCGACGAGCTGGACGACGCGGAGGACGACCTCGACGACGCGCGGGGCGACGCGGGCGAGCGCCTCGCCAAGTGGCGGCTGGAGGCGGCCCTTCTCGGCGCGCTCCCCCCCGACAGCTCCGTCCGCCTCGCCGACATCCACGAGGCGCGGGCGCGGATCTATCCGGAGGCGAACGCGAACATCAACCTCCCCGAGGGGATGGCCCGGTCGGGGCCGATCCGCCGGATCAACGCGGCCCGGAGCCAGGGCGAGATCGCGGAGGCCGGCGCGGCGTTCGCCCGCGAGGCCATCGGGCAGGTGCCGACCGCCCTGTTCCTCATCCTGCCCGTCTTCGCGCTCCTCCTCAAGGTGCTCTATGCCCGTCGGGACTGGTACTACGCCGAGCACCTCGTCTTCGGGCTCCACACCCACGCGTTCGCGTTCCTCGTGTTCACCACCATCGCGTGTCTGCTGGCGGTCACGACGGCAGGGTGGGCGGCGACGCTGTCGCTCGTCCTGTTCTGGATCGCGATCCCGCTCTACTTCCTGGTGGCGCTGAAGCGGGTGTACCGCCAGGGCTGGATCAAGACAATCGCGAAGTCGCTGGTGCTCGGATGGGCCTACTCGATCGTGCTGTTCTGGGGGCTGGTAGGCGTCATCCTCCTCGCGGCGGCACTGGGCAGCTAGAGGAGCGTCCGGGCGGCCGCACCGGGCGAGCGGACGTCGAGGCCGTGAGCGCGGGCCCCCGCGACCAGCGGTGCGTCGGCGGTGACGAGGGGGACGCCGGCGGCATCGGCCAGCGCGGCGAATGCTCGGGCGGCCGGGTCGGGCACGCGATCGAACGCGGCCGGGTGGAGGGGCGCGTCGAGGCGGCCGGCCTCGGGGAACAGGGCGCTGAGGTCGAGGTGCCGCAGCGGCGGGATCCGGCCGAGGACCGCCACGGCCTCCGCGCGCGTGGCACCGGTCCAGAGGGCGACGAGCCGCCCGTCGCGCACGGCCGCCGCCAACCGGCCCGAGGCCGAGCGGGGGCGGAAGCCGGCGGCCACGAGCACGTTCGTGTCGAGGACCGCGTGCGCGAGAGCGGCGGGAGGCACAGCGGGGGAGGGGACCAGCGCCAGTCTACCCTCCCCCCGCCGGACCGGTCAGAACGTGAACTGGTGGATCTCGCGGCCGTCGAACGCGCCGCCTTGGTCGGCGTCACTCGGCTGGAAGGTGCCCTGGAACGTGCGCGTCGTCCCGCGGACGTTGACCGTGACTACGAACGGGACGGGGTCCGTCACGCTGCACGCCGACCAGTAGTCGACCCGGACGGTGTAGCGGCCCGGCGACGGGGTCGCGCCCTCGGGCCACGCGATGTTCTCGTTGTCGACGCGGTCGAGGCCGCACGCGGCGTTCGAGTCGAGGTCGAGCGCGCCGCCGGTCTCGCCGACCTCGTTGCCGTAGTAGATGTCCTCGCCCTCGGGCGTCTCGAGGTGGAGGTCGAGGTCGACCGGGGCGTTCCAGTTCAGGCTGACCTGGATCTGACCCGACGCGTTGGCCTCGGCGTTGACCGTGAGCGTCCGGCGGACGACCGCGCTCACGGCCCCGTCCGCCTCGGTGGCGATGAGGAGGACGTAGCTCGTGGCCGCGTCCTCGCCGTTCGTGGTGACGACGAGCGTCGTGGCGCCCGCGCTCGGGACGGGCGCCTCGTACCGGCCGGACTCGCCCTCGACGCCGACGTAGACC
>JAAXJP010000335.1 GCA_012269805.1 Rubrivirga sp. | reverse complement strand
CCCCTCCCCTAGCCCATGACCCGCTTGCCCCTCTCCGGCGCCCTCGCGCTGGCCCTCTTCGCCGCCGGCTGCGCCAGCACCGCGCCCTCCGCCCCCGGCGGCACGGACGACGACACGGACACGCCCGCCACGGGCGACGTCGTCGCGGCCTGCGTCGACGGCATGGCCACGCTCCCGACCGACAACCCCGGCGACGACGCAGACGGGCCGTTCGAGTGCTCGAACATCGACCTCGTCTCGTTCGTCCCCCTCTCCGAGTTCGACGCCAACCAGCTCAACGACATCTGGGGCTGGACGGACCCCGAGACCGGTCGCGAGTACGCGCTCGTGGGGCTCTCCAACGGGACCGAGTTCGTCGACGTCACGGACCCGATGACCCCCGTCCTCCTCGGCAAGCTGCCGACGACGACGGTCGAGACCGTCTGGCGGGACATCAAGGTCTACCAGGACCACGCCTTCGTCGTCTCGGAGGCCCGCGACCACGGGATGCAGGTGTTCGACCTCACCCGTCTCCGCGGCCTGACGTCCGACCAGGGTGAGTTCGAGGCCGACGCGCTCTACGACGGCGTGACGAACGTCCACAACATCGTGATCAACGAGGACTCCGGCTTCGCGTACGCCGTCGGCTCCGGCTCCCGGGGTGACGACCTCCCGGCCGAGTGCGGCGCCCCCGGCTTCCATGTGATCAACATCCAGGAGCCCACGAACCCGACGTTCGTGACGTGCTTCTCGGACGCCGCCAAGGACACGTCGCCGGTCGCCGCGCCGGGCTACACCCACGACGCCCAGTGCATCATGTACGACGGCCCGGACACCGACTACACCGGCCGTGAGGTCTGCGCCGCCTCCAACGAGGACGTCGTCACGTTCTTCGACGTGACCGACAAGGACGACGTCCGGATCATCTCGATCGCCGAGTACCCGCAGGACGCCTACACGCACCAGGGCTGGTTCACCGAGGACCGCCGCGCGTTCCTGGCCAACGACGAGCTCGACGAGTCGAACGGCTACGTCTCGACGCAGCGGACGCTCCTGTTCAACGTCGAGAACCTCGACGAGCCCGAGTTCATCGGCGCCTACGACTCGGGGATCACGACGATCGACCACAACCTGTACGTCCTCGGCGACCTCAACTTCCAGAGCAACTACCAGTCGGGGCTCCGCATCCTCGACCACTCGGACGTCATGAACGGCAACATGACCGAGATCGCCTACTTCGACACGTACCCGCAGAGCACCGAGGTCAACTTCGCCGGCCAGTGGAGCAACTACCCGTACTTCGGGAGCGGCATCGTGGTCGCGAGCGACTCGGACAACGGGCTGTTCGTGCTGATGCCGCGCGTGGCGATGTAAGCCCGCGGCCCGGCCCGCCTCGGCACCGAGGCGGACGCCCTCACGGGGGACTCCGGGCGCCGGGGTCCCCCGTCGTGTATGTTTCGCACATGCAATACCTGCTCCGAGGGACGATCATCGCCCTCCTCGCCGCCGCTCCGCTCCACGCCCAGACGCCCTGCGTGGAGGGCCTCGCCCGCGTCGAGGGGATCGGCGACTTCGAATGCTCGAACGTGGATCTCGTCGGGCACGTGCCGGTCAGCGCCTTCGCAACGGACGGCTCACCGGACCCGCTGCGAACCAACGACGTCTGGGGCTGGACCGACCCCGAGACCGGCGTCGAGTACGCCCTCGTCGGGACGCGCAACGGCGTCGGGTTCGTTGACCTCTCTGACCCCACGGCGCCGCGGCTCGTCGGGAAGCTGCCCTCGGCGGTCCAACCGACGGCCAACTCGACGCACCGCGACGTGAAGGTGTACCGCGACGTCGCGTACGTCGTCGCCGAACTCCCCCTCGGCATGCAGGTGTTCGACCTCACGAGGCTGCGGGGCCAGACGGGCCCGCCGGTCACGTTCACCGAGGACGTCCTCTATGACCGGATCGGGAACGCGCACAACATCGCGATCGACGAGGCGAGCGGGTTCGCGTACGCCGTCGGCGCCGTGTACTTCGCGGGCGAGCGGGAAGCCCTCGGCCTACCGGCCGCGTGCGACGTCCCCGGCTTCCACGCGATCGACATCCGAGACCCCCTGAACCCGACGTTCGCGACGTGCTTCTCAGACGCCGACCGCGACCCGGAGCCGTACAGCAGCGCTGGATACACGCATGATGCCCAGTGCCTCACGTACGCCGGGCCCGACGCGGACTACACCGGCCGCCAGCTCTGCATGGGGTCCAACGAGGACGTCGTGGCCATCTTCGACGTGACCGACAAGGCCGCCGTCCGGCTCGTGGCGCAGGCCGCGTACCCGAACGCGACCTACACCCACCAGGGGTGGTTCTCGGAGGACCAGCGGTACTTCTTCGTCAACGACGAGATCGACGAGCAGGCCGACCGGAACAACGGGGGCGACGCGACCCAGCGGACGATCGTCCTCGACCTCCTCGATCTCGACGAGCCCGAGGTCGCCTTCATCCACGACTCAGGGGTCCGGACCGTCGACCACAACCAGTACGCCCGCGGCGGCCTGCTGTACCAGAGCAACTACGAGGCCGGCCTCCGCATCCTCGACCTCAGCCGAGTCGGCGACGGCGTGCTGACCGAGGTGGCCTACTTCGACACGCACATCCTGGACGACGACCTCCGCTATGCCGGCAACTGGAGCAACTACCCGTTCCTCGAGAGCGGCCTCGTCCTCGCCACCGACATGCGGAACGGGCTGTTCGTCCTCCGGGTGACCCGAGACGTGGAGACGGCCGCGGATCGCCGCCCCGAGGCGGCCGGGGTCGCCCTCTCAGAGCCGATGCCGAACCCCGCCACGGGCGACACGCGCCTCTCGCTCCGCGTCCGCGAGAGCCAGCGGGTCCGTGCCGCGCTATACGACGTAGGCGGCCGCCGGCTCGCGGACGTGTTCGACGGAGCCGTCGGGGTCGGAGCCGAGGTCCGCCTTCAGGTCCCGGTGCAGGACCTTCCGGCGGGCGTCTACGTGATCCGCGTGACAGGCGAGACGTTCGAGGCCGCACGTCGTCTCGTCGTCGCACGTTGAGCTGGCCCAGCCGGGTCACCGAGGCGGACGCCCCCGCGGGGAGCCCTGGACGCCGGGGCTCCCCGCGCTTCGTTTTGCCCCGCTGCGGCACGAACCACCGCCGTCCGACGGCGTAGGGGGACGGCTGCCCACACGCCTCGGACATGTTGACTCGACTGCTTCTCGCCCTCATCACCGTCGTCCTCGCTGCGCCCGCCGGCGCTCAGGACCCCCTCGCCCCGTGCACGGACGGCGTGGCCGTGCTCCCCGACGTCGGCGCGTTCCCGTGCGACGGCGTCGACCTCGTGGGCTACCTCTCCGTCTCCGCCTTCGCGACCTCGTCCTCGCCGGCCGCCCTCGGCAACAACGACATCTGGGGCTGGACGGACCCCCAGACCGGGACGGAGTACGCGCTCGTCGGGTCGTACAACGGGACGAGCTTCGTGGACCTCTCCGACCCTGCGTTCCCCCGCCTCGTGGGCAAGCTGCCGACGACGAACGAGCTGGCGCCGGTGTGGCGCGACGTCAAGGTCTACGCCGACCACGCCTTTATCGTCGCCGACAACGCCCGCGACCACGGGATGCAGGTGTTCGACCTTACCCGCCTGCGGGGCGTGACCGGCGCCCCCGTCACGTTCACGGCCGATGCGTTGTACACCGGCATCCGCTCGGCCCACAACGTCGTGATCGACGAGGAGAGCGGGTTCGCCTACGCCGTCGGGTTCCGGTACCCGCCCGGCGCCCGCGAGGCGCTCGGGCTCCCGCCGTCGTGCGACGCGCCCGGCTTCCACGCCATCGACGTCCGGGACCCGAAGAACCCGACGTTCGCGGGCTGCTTCTCGGACGAGGCGCAGGATGCGAGCCCGGTCGGGGCCCCCGGCTACACCCACGACGCCCAGTGCCTCGTGTATCGTGGCCCGGACGCTGACTACACCGGCCGCCAGCTCTGCATCGCGGCCAACGAGGAGACGGTGACCGTCTTCGACGTGACCGACAAGGACGCGGTCGAGATCGTGTCGCAGGCGTTTTACCCGAACCCGGCCTACACCCACCAGGGCTGGCTCACGCAGGACCAGCGCTTCTTTCTGGCTGACGACGAACTGGACGAGCGGAACCAGGGGATCGCCCAGCGGACGATCGTGATCGACTACCTCGACCTCGACGACCCCGAGGTCGCGTTCATCTACAACTCCGGCCTGACGTCGATCGACCACAACCAGTACGTCCGGGGCGGCCTGTCCTTCCAGAGCAACTACGAGACGGGCCTCCGCATCCTCGACGTCTCGCAGGCCGCGAGCGGGACCCTGACGGAGGTCGCCCACTTCGACACGTTCCCAGAGTCCGACCAGGTCTCGTTCGACGGCCAGTGGAGCAACTACCCGTATTTCGAGAGCGGCCTCGTGATCGCCAACGACAGCAACAACGGCCTCTTCGTCCTCCGCCCGGACGTCGGCCTCGTCCTCGACCGACAGGACGGGGCGGAGACCGCCGGCTACTCGCTTTCCGACCCCGCGCCCAACCCGACCGCGTCGGGGGCTCGGCTGACGCTCCGGGTCGAGGCTCCGCAGTCGGTTCGGGCCGAGCTGTTCGAC
>JAAXJP010000168.1 GCA_012269805.1 Rubrivirga sp. | reverse complement strand
GCGCTTGGTCGTAGTCGCCGCGCTCGAGGGCCAGCCACGCTTGGAGTTCGCGGACGCTCCGGTCGAGCGGGTCGAGCGCCGCGGCCCGCTGGAACGCGGCGGCGAACGCTTCGGGCGCGCCCTGCCCATCAATGAGTCGCGCCAAACGGGCCTGGACGGTGCCGAGGAGGACGGGGTCGTCGGCGAGGGCCTCGAGGTAGAGGGCGACCGCCCGCTCGTAGTCGAGCGAGAGGCCGTAGAGGTGGGCCAACTCGAGCGCGGAGATGCCGGCGCCCAGCCGCTCCCGGCCGCGGGCGAGCACGTCGGCGGCCTCGTCGAAGCGCCGGAGCGCGCCGATCTCGTTGGCGACGATCCGGTAGGTCTGCGCGTCGTCGGGGGCGAGGTCGACGGCCTCGGCCCACGCCTGGCGGGCCTCGTCGGCGCGCTCGGCGCGGGAGAGCGCCGCGCCGCGGCTGGCGAGGAGCGCGACCGTCCGCCCCTCGCGCTCGATCCGGCGGTCGACGAGGCCCACGAGGTCGTCGAACCGGCGGGCCGTCTCGTAGGCCTCCTCCAACTTGATCCACGCCGCGAGGTCGGTCGGGTCCTCCGCGACGAGGTCCTCCAGCATCGCCGTCGCCTCGTCCACTCGGCCGTTGGCGAGGAGGGTCGAGGCGAGGCGGTACGGCTCCGAGCCCGCCTCGCTCTCGACCACGATCCGTCCGCCGCTCCCGAGGCGGACCGGGCCGGTGATCCGCAGGACCTCCCGGCCGTCGACCGTGTCGCGCTGGATGTGTGGAACGCCCTGTTCCGCCGGGGTCTGCGCGAGGGCGGTGCTCCCCACGAGGCAGACGAACAAGGCGGGAAGGAGGCGCGGCACGGGCAGACGGGGGGCGGACGGGCCAAGGTAGGCGACGGGAGCCGCTATCTTGGGTGGTCCGCCGTCAACGCCCCGGACGCGCCGTTCGTGCGGCGCCGCCTATGCTCCCCGACCTCCGACCGCCCGCGCCACGCGGGGACGCCCCCCGCTCCGTGGCCGTGCTCGGCTCGACGGGCTCGATCGGCGTCCAGACGCTCGAGGTCGCCGCGCTCTTCCCGGACAAGCTCCGGATCGCGTCGCTCGCGGCCGGCACGCGCTGGCAGGAACTCGCGGAGCAGGCCCGCCGCGTTCGTCCCGAGCGCGCCGTGATCGCCGACGAGGCCCGCCTCGGGGACCTCCGCGACGCCCTCGCCGACACCGACGTCGAGGTCGCCGCCGGCACCGACGCCGTCCGTGAGCTCGCCGAGGCGGCCGAGGTCGACGTCGTGGTCGCGGCCATCGTCGGGGCCGCCGGCCTCCGCCCCACGCTCGCGGCCGCCGAGGCCGGCAAGACGGTCGCCCTCGCCAACAAGGAGTCGCTCGTCGTGGCCGGCGCGCTCGTCGAGGCCGCCGCCGCGCGGTCCGGCGCCGTCGTCATCCCGGTCGACTCGGAGCACTCGGCGCTGTTCCAGTGCCTCGTCGGCGAGCCGGGCGACACGGTCGAGCGCCTCGTGCTGACGGCCTCCGGCGGCCCGTTCCGCCAGCGGCCCGCCGACACGTTCGGCAGCATCACTCCCGAGGAGGCCGTCGCCCACCCGAATTGGTCGATGGGGGCCAAGATCTCGGTCGACTCGGCCACGATGATGAACAAGGGCCTCGAGGTGAGCGAGGCCCGCTGGCTGTTCGGGGGCGGGGCCGACCGGATCGAGGGCGTCGTCCACCCCCAGTCGGTGGTCCACTCGGTCGTCGAATTCGTGGACGGGTCGTCCAAGGCGCAGGTCGGCCCGCCGGACATGAAGGTGCCGATCCAGGTCGCGCTCGCCTACCCCGACCGGTGGGCGGCCCCGCACCCGCGGCTCGACTGGACCCGGACCGGCCCGTTGACGTTCGAGCCCGTCGACGCCGACCGATTCCCATGCCTCGGCCTCGCTTACGACGCCCTCCGCGCGGGGGGCTCCGCGCCGGCCGCGCTCAACGCCGCCAACGAGGTCGCCGTGGCGCGATTCTTGAACGGCGACGTCCGTTTTACCGACGTCCCGCGCCTCGTCGAGGCCGGTCTCGCGGCGGCCCGCCCGGAGGGCACGCTCGACGGCCTCCTCGCCGTTGACGCCGCCGCGCGCCGCGCCGCCGCCGACGTCCGCGCGTACACCACTGCCTGACGGATCCCCGTCCGCCCGATTTCATGGAGGCCATCCTCAACTCGCTCTCGTACTTCCTGTGGGTCGCGCTGGCCCTCGGGGTGCTCGTGTTCGTCCACGAGCTCGGCCACTTCCTGGCCGCCCGCCTGTTCGGGATGCGCGTCGACGCCTTCTCGCTCGGCTTCCCACCGAACCTGTTCTACAAGAAGGTCGGCGACACGGAGTACCGCGTGGGCGCCGTCCCGCTCGGCGGCTACGTCAAGATCGCCGGGATGGTGGACGAGAGCCTGGACGCCGAGGGCCTCGAGAGCGAGCCGCAGCCCGACGAGTTCCGCTCCAAGCCCGTCTGGCAGCGGAGCGTCGTGATCACGGCGGGCGTCATCTTCAACCTGGTGTTCGCGGCGGTCCTGTGGGGCGCGCTCGCGTTCGTCTACGGCCGGCCGTACACGCCGGCGGAGAACGTGCCGCTCGAGGTCGCGGAGGGCACCATCGCCTCCGAGATGGGCCTGCGGACGGGCGACCGGGTCGTCGGCGTCAATGGCGAGCCGATCGAGCGGTTCGAGGAGGTCTTCGCGCCGGAGGCGATCGCCGCCGACCCGTTCACGCTCACGGTTCGCCGCGAGGACGGGGAGGCGGAGCTGACGGGGCCGGAGGGCCTCGCGTCGCGCCTCTCGCGCCAGCTCACGGAGCTGGAGCGGGCCGGGGAGGAGCCCAACCTCGGGACGTTGTTCGGCGCGACGGCGCGCTTCCCGCCCGTCTTGGGGGCGGTCTCCGCCGGCTCGCCGGCCGCCGCCGCCGGCATCCGGCCTGGCGACCGGATCCTCTCGATCGACGGCGACCCGACCCCGTCGTGGAACCGGCTCACGGAGCAGGTCGGCGCCAGCGGCGGGCGGCCCGTCGAGATCGTGTGGGCGCGGCCCGACTCGCTCGGCCCGGCCGGCGAGGGCGCCGAGCTCGTCGAGCAGCGTGGGGCGGCGGCCGTTTACCGGGCGGAGGTGGCGCCGCAGGCCTCCGGGGACGGCTATCTCCTCGGCGTCGGTCAGGACCGGTTGGCCATCGGCTACCGGGTCGAGCGGCTCGGCCTCGGCGAGTCGCTGGCGGTGGGCACCGAGCGGACGGTCGCCAACGTGACGATGACGTTCGCGTTTATCGGGAAGCTGGTGACCGGCCGCGAGAGCGTCCGCGACAACGTCGGCGGCCCGCTCATGATCGCGAAGCAGTCGAAGGAGGCGGCCGACCGCGGCCTCGAGTCGTTCTGGGAGTTCGTCGCCTACCTCTCGATCGCGCTCGCCGTGTTCAACATCCTCCCGATCCCGGCCCTCGACGGCGGCCACCTCGTGTTTCTCGCCTACGAGGGCGTCGTGCGCCGCGAGCCGTCGCTGAAGGTCCGGATGGTCGTCCAGCAGCTCGGCGTCGCGCTCATCCTGGCGCTCATGGTGTTCGTCATCTTCAACGACGCCGTCCGCTGGTTCGGGTAGCCCCGCGGCACGTCCGAGGCGGACCGGGTTCGAGTCCTTCCGCCTCGGGCGAACGTTCGCGGGGGCCGGGCGTAGCACCCGCCCGCAGCCCCCGGACCCATGAGCACCGACCCCGACACCCCCCTCGACCCGGAGGAGGACCGCGACCCCGAGGTCTCCGACGGGGAAGAGCCGCAGGCCATGCGGATCTTCAACGAGCCCGACGAGGCCGACGTCCGCCTCGACCCCAACCACCCGGCGTTCGACCGGGTCCAGGAGGGGAAGGACATCGACGAGGAGTACGAGCGGGAGTACAACCGGCGCTACGTGAAGCAGCACGGCGATCACCACGGGCACCACCCGATCGAGGGGCCCGAGGACACTGGGGAGCGCGCCGCGCCGCCTCGCAAGGATCGCGAGGCGTGACGTGCGACGCGGCCTGCGCGGCCGTTGGGTGCGCGTCGCCTGCTCGCCCATGACCCGTCTGCTCCTCGTCTGCGCCTTCGCATTCTGCGCGCTGCCGGCACACGCTCAGCCCGGGCTCCGGCTCCATGCGGCCGTGACCCCAGAGGCGCCCGGCGACACGACCGGCCTCCGCCGTGCCCCGCTTGCCACCGCCGACGGCGGAGTCGTCTACGTCGGCGACGTCGTCTTGGAGGTGCCGCTCGACGCGATCCGGACCGTCGGGCTTGAGGACGATGACGACGGCACCGCCGCCGTTTCCGTCTGGCTCGAGAGGGCGGCGGCGGCCGAGTTGGCCCGCGTCACGGGGGCCGCGGCGGGGGAGGCCCTCGCCGTGGTCCACGCGGGCGAGGTCGTCGGAGCGCCCCAAGTGGCTGGCGCGGTGACGAACGGGCTCGTCCTGTTGACGCAGCTCGGCGTCCATCGCGCGACGCGTCTGGCGTCCGCCCTGCGTGGCGAGGCCGTACGGCCTGAGCCCGCGCCCGCCGCGCGTTCGCCCTGGGGCGAGCGGACGGCTCCCGCACCGCGTGAGCGGCCCCCGCTCGACCTCCCGCCCCCGACC
>JAAXJP010000715.1:4262-4629 GCA_012269805.1 Rubrivirga sp. | reverse complement strand
GTGCAGACGATCTTCGTACGGCGGGGCGTGGGCCGAGGCATGGGGGCGGAGGGGCGGGCAGACGAGGACGCGCCGCGACGACCGCGGCGGGCCCAACCTACGCCCCGCCCCACGCGGCCCGCGCGGCGGCCCTACTAAATCTCCGCAACGCGCCCGGCACTCCGCCGAGCCCCGCGGTCAGTCCCCGACGATCCGGATGACGCCGCCCTTCCCCTCCTGCTCGACGCGGACGGCGCGCGTCCCGTCGCCCGTACGGAGGCCCGTGGGGACCACCGGAGGCGTACCCGGAGTCGGAGCGAGCGCCGCGGGTGCCGCCTCCGCACCGGGCGACTCGGGAGACGACGGGACGACGGCGACGGCCTCGGTC
>JAAXJP010000715.1:0-4252 GCA_012269805.1 Rubrivirga sp. | reverse complement strand
CTCCTGCCCTAGTGCGCACGACACCGTCGACTCCATGGCCACCGCGGCGACGGCCCGGATCTCCTCGGGCGCCGTCGCGAGCGCGTCGGCCGAGTAGTCGATGCTCCGGTCGAGGTCGGCCGCCGGGATGCTACGGGCGACCGTCCGCTCGGCGACGCAGCGGCAGAGCTCGGGGCCGTCGACCCCGTCGAGTTGCTGGACGTCGGGCGACGCGGCGCAGGCCTCGACGAACCGTTGCTGGGCGGACGCGGGCGCCGCGACGGCGGCGAGGGCGAGGAGGAGTCCGAGGAGGCGGTGCATGAGAGGACGAGGGGAGGCCGCCGGGGTATCGGCCAACGGCCGCGCGCCCTCAACCCCGCCCGCCTCGACGCCTCCGCCGGGGCGTTCGGCCCACGATGCCTCCGAGGCGAGGCCACCGACCGGCCCTACCCCGCGGTGACGCCCATCGAGCGGCTCGTCCAGTCGTAGGCGAAGCGCGCCAGCTCGGCGCCACTGCGGAGGCCCAGCTTCCGCTTCACGTTGGCGCGGTAGCTCTCGATCGTCTTGACCGACAGGTTGAGCTCCTCCGCGATCTCGCGCGTCGAGAGCCCGCCGCCGATCAGGCGGACGACCTCGGCCTCGCGGTCGGAGAGTTGCTCGGCCGGCGGGCGGCTCTCGTCGGGGCCCTCGACAGCCCGCCGCACCAGCTCGTCGGCCAGGGCCGGGCTGAGGTAGAGGTCGCCGGAGAGGATCCGACGGATGGCCGGGATGATCTCGCTGGGGTCGCCCTGCTTCATGACGTAGCCCTGGGCCCCACTGCGGAGCACGCGCTCGGCGTAGAACCGCTCCTGGTGCATCGAGAGGACGAGGACCGGCAGGTCGTCGCGGCGCGCGCGGATCTGGCCGACCACGTCGAGGCCGGACCCCTGCTTGAGCCCGATGTCGAGCACGACGAAGTCGATCTCCTGCGAGTCGACGGCCTGGAGCGCCTCGTCGGCCGTCGCCGCCTCAGCGACGACCTCGAGGTCGGGCTCGCGCTCGACCAGCCGTTCGAGCCCTTGGCGGACGATGGGGTGGTCGTCGACGATGAGGAGGCGGACGATGGCGCCGTCCGAGGGGCCGGAATCCATGGCAGCGGAAGAGGGGATCCGGGAGGGTACCACCGCTTCTCGTCCCGGCGCGTCCGCGGCCGCCGAAAGTCCGTTAAGGGAATTCCCCAACGCGCTCGCGTGAGGTGCCGTCGAAGTCCGGGCCGGTCGCCCCCCGAGGGGGACCTATGACAGGTCGGCGTCGCCGGGTTTCGGTATCTTTACCGAGATCCCCCCGCCCCGTTTTCGCCCCATGGCTGAGATCCCCGACAGCGCGTCTCGCATCATCCCGATCAACATCGAGGAGGAGATGAAGTCCTCCTACATCGACTACTCGATGTCGGTGATCGTGAGCCGGGCGCTGCCCGACGTCCGCGACGGGCTCAAGCCGGTCCAGCGGCGCGTGCTCTACGGGATGCAGGAGCTCGGGCTGGCCGCCGGCCGGGCCCACAAGAAGTCGGCCCGTATCGTCGGCGAGGTCCTCGGCAAGTACCACCCGCACGGCGACCAGTCGGTCTACGACGCGCTCGTCCGGATGGCCCAGGACTTCAACGTCCGCGGCCCGCTCGTCGACGGGCAGGGCAACTTCGGCTCGATCGACGGCGACTCGGCGGCGGCCATGCGGTACACCGAGGCCCGCCTCACGCGGCTCTCGGAAGAGCTGCTCCGCGACCTCGACAAGGAGACGGTCGACTACACGCCCAACTTCGACGGGTCCCTCGAGGAGCCGTCTGTGCTCCCCGCGGCGCTCCCGAACCTCCTCCTCAACGGCGCCTCCGGGATCGCGGTCGGGATGGCCACGAACATCCCGCCGCACAACCTCGGCGAGCTCGTCAACGGGATCGTGGCCTACATCGAGGACCCGGAGATCGACCTCGACGGGCTCATGGAGCACATCCCGGCGCCCGACTTCCCCACGGGCGGGGTGATCTACGGCGTCGGCGGCGTGCGCGAGGCGTACCGGACCGGCCGTGGGCGCGTGGTGATGCGGGCAAAGCTCCACGAGGAGGAGCTCCGCGGCGACCGGATCGCGCTCATCGTCACCGAGATCCCGTACCAGGTCAACAAGTCGACGCTGATCGAGAAGATCGCGCACGCGGTCCGCGACAAGAAGGTCGAGGGCATCTCCGACCTCCGCGACGAGTCGGACCGCGACGGGATGCGGATCGTGATGGAGCTCCGCCGCGACGCGGTCCCGGAGGTCACGAAAAACCAGCTGTTCAAGTACACGCAGCTCCAGCAGACGTTCGGCGTCAACACGGTCGCGCTGGTGAACGGGCGGCCGAAGACGCTCGGCCTCAAGGAGCTCATCGAGCACTACGTCGAGCACCGCCACGAGATCGTCGTCCGCCGGACGGAGTTCGAGCTCCGCAAGGCCGAGGAGCGGGCGCACATCCTCGAGGGCTTGACGGTGGCCCTCGACCACCTCGACGCGGTCATCTCGATCATCCGCCACTCGGAGGACACCGACGCGGCCCGGATCAACCTCATGCGGGGCGTCTACCCGCAGCGGCTCACGGCCGAGCAGCGCGGCCGGCTCGGGCTGCCGGAGCAGTCGCCGGTCGAGATCACCGGCGAGCGCGAGGCGACGGGCTACGCGCTCACGCGGGAGGACTTCCTGCCGCAGCCGTGGCTGAGCGCGGCCCAGGCCGACGCGATCCTCGCCCTCCGCCTCTCTCGCCTCACGGGGCTCGAGCGCGACAAGATCGCGGCCGAGTACCGCGACATCCTCCAGGAGGTCGAGCGGCTCCAGGGCATCCTCGCCAGCCGCGACCTCCGGATGCAGATCATCGCCGACGAGCTCCGCGAGGTGGCCGAGAAGTACGCCGACCCCCGGCGGACCGAGATCGACATCATGGGCGGCGGCGACATCGACCTCGAAGACCTCATCGAGGACGAGCACGTGGTCGTGACCATCACGCACCAGGGGCTCGTCAAGCGGACCTCGATCGACGAGTACCGGGCGCAGAACCGGGGCGGGACGGTGCACCGGGGCACGGGCACGCGCGACGAGGACTTCGTCGAGCACCTGTTCACGGCCGGCGCCCACGACTACCTCCTCTTCTTTACCGACCACGGCCAGTGCTACTGGCTCCGCGTCTACAACGTCCCGGAGGGCAGCCGGACGGCGAAGGGCCGCTCGATCCGGAACCTCATCCAGATCGACGCCGAGGACCGCGTCCGCGCCGTGATCGCGCTCAAGAAGGAGGACTTCCGCGACGACGCGTTCCTCGAGAGCCACTTCGTCACGATGGCGACGAAGCTGGGGCTCGTCAAGAAGACGGCGCTGTCGGCGTTCCGCCGACCGCTCGTGACGGGCATCATCGCGATCGACATCGTCGACGGCGACCAGCTCATCGAGGCGCACCTCACCGACGGCGACACGGAGATCCTGCTGGGCTCGTCGGAGGGCCAGGCGATCCGGTTCCACGAGTCGGACGTCCGGGCGATGGGCCGCAAGAGCCGCGGCGTGCGCGGGATGAAGCTGCCCGACGGCGAGCACATCGTCGGGATGATCGCCCTCCGCCGCGACGGCGCGCAGGTCCTCACGATCTCGCAGAACGGCTACGGCAAGCGGACGCCGGTGGAGACCCTCCGCGAGGACGGCGAGACGAACTCGAACTACACGTTCCGGCTCCAGAGCCGCGGCGGCAAGGGCGTCCTCGCGCAGAAGACGACGGCCAAGACCGGGCCGCTCGTGGCGCTCAAGAGCGTCCTCGAGGACGACCAGCTGATGATCGCGACCGAGGCCGGCATCATGATCCGGATGGCCGTCTCGGACATCTCGACCTACGGCCGCAACACGCAGGGCGTCCGCGTGCTCCGGCTCAAGGACCACGACGCGATCGCGGACGTGGCGCGCGTCGTGATCGAGGACGACGAGGAGGCGGCCGTCGAGGCGACCGAGGCCGGCATGGAGGCCCTCCCGGTAGAGGCCGCCCCCGAGCCGGACGCGCCCGAAGCGGACGCGCCCGAAGCGGACGCGCCCGCCGAGGCCGACGACTAAGCCCGCCTCGGCGCCGCGGCCCGCCAACTGGCTGCCAACGCCCCCGCCCCCCCACAGGGCGGGGGGGGGGGAAGCAACACCCCGCGGGGGGGTGTTTTGGGGGTGGAAGGGGGGCGCGGGGGGGGCGGGGGTGTGTCGGGGGGGGGGGGGGGGGGGGGGGGGGGGGGGGGCGGGGGGG
>JAAXJP010000627.1 GCA_012269805.1 Rubrivirga sp. | reverse complement strand
CGGGCGGGCCCGGCCCAGGCCCTCGCGGGCCTCCCCGACCGCAGACCGCCCGCCTCGGGCAGAACGCCGAGGCGGGCGGTGTGGCAGGACAGCGGACGGCCGGAGGCCGCCGGAGACGCGCTAGGCGGCCTCGAGCTGGCGGGCCGGCTCGCCGACCGTCGCGCCTGCGGGGTCCTTGAGGAAGCTGAGGAGCGCCTCGTTCACCTCGTCCTTGTGCGTGACGTTCAGCCCGTGCGGGCCGCCGGTCACGGTGTGGACGCGGCTGCCCTCGACGAGCTGGCTGCCCGTCTGGGCCGACGTCTCGAACGGGACGATCTGGTCGTCGTCGCCATGGATGAACAGCGTCGGCACGTCGATCTTGGCCGCGTCGCCGCGGAAGTCGGTGAGGCCGAACGCGTCGACGCAGTCGACGGTCGCCTTCGGCTGGGCGCCGGTCGCGATGCCCCAGTGGAAGTGGAGGAGTTGGTCGGAGACCTTGTCGGAGAGCTTGTCGTAGTTGACGAACTGCTTGCCGAAGTCCTCCATAAAGGCGGGCCGGTCGTCCTTGATGCCGGCCTTCATGTCCTCGAAGACGCTCTGCTCCACGCCGTTCGGGTTGTCGTCGGTCTTCAGCATGTACGGGAAGACGGAGCTCATGAAGGTGAGGCTCCGGACGCGGTCGGTGCCGTAGCGCCCGACGTAGCGCCCAAGCTCGCCGCCGCCCATCGAGAACCCGACGAGGTCGACGTCGGTCAGGTCGAGCGACTCGAGGAGGTCCTTCAGGTCGGCCGCGAACGTGTCGTAGTCGTAGCCGCCCTGGACGAAGGCGGACGAGCCGAACCCGCGCCGGTCGTAGGCGATCACGCGGTAGCCGGCCTCGGTCAACGCCCAGAGCTGGGGCTCGAACATGAACTGGCTGAGCGGCCACCCGTGGATGAGGACGACCGTGCCGGCCGTGCCCTCGGGGTTGTTGTCTTGGTAGAACAGCTCGGCGGTCGGCTCGCTGGTGGAGGTGGTGATGTGTGGCATGGGAGAGAGAACGAGAGAAGGGCGTGGGGGTGTTCAACCGGGGCTCCCGTTCAGGGTTGGCGGTTTCCGGAATCATCACGCGGGTTCAGGACGATCCCTGATCCCCGGCCGGCGGTCCTGGGAAGCGCTCGCGAACGCGCAACCCGGGCGCCCGGCGCGCGTCCTCTCGCCGTCCCTCGCCTGGCCCGATGCCCGCCTTCCCGTCCCCCTTCTTCCGCTGGCGCCCGCACCCGTGGCACGGCCTCGACGTCGGCCCCGACGCCCCACGCGTGATCACGGCCTACGTCGAGATCACGCCGTTCGACGCCGTCAAGTACGAGCTCGACAAGGTCACCGGCTACACCCGCGTCGACCGGCCGCAGCGGTCGTCCTCGAACCCGCCGACGCTCTACGGCTTCATCCCGCGGACGTACTGCGACGAGCGCGTCGCGGCCCTCTCCGGGGCCGAGGCCGAGCGCGGCGACGGCGACCCGCTCGACGTCTGCGTGATCTCCGAGCGCCAGATCGACCGCGGTGACATCACGCTGGCGGCCCGCGTCGTCGGCGGGCTCCAGATGATCGACAACGGCGAGGCCGACGACAAGATCGTGGCCGTCCTCCAAGGCGACCTGTTCTGGGGCGACGTCGAGGAGATGGAGGACCTGCCCGACAAGCTCGTCGAGCGGCTCACGCACTACTTCTCGACCTACAAGCTGGTCCCCGGCAGCCAGTCCGAGGCGTCGATCGCGCGGACGTACGGTCGCGAGCACGCCCTCGAGGTCGTCGAGGCCGCCCGCGCCGACTACGCCGACGAGTTCGAGGGGCCCCAGTAGCGCCGCTCCGCCCGCCTCGGCCCCGAGGCGGGCCTACTCGACGCGCAGGCCGTAGGTGTCCGGGCGGCCCTGGAGCTGGAGCCCGACCGTCCGGCCCTCGTCGTCGAGGACGAACTCCCACGTGAGGTCCTGCCCGCCAAAGTAGAACACGGTCTCCGAGGCCGGGATGAGCGGCTCGTAGCCGCCGGCGCCCTCGGGCTCGAGCCGGAGCTCGCCGTCGGCGAGCGTGATGTGGAGGAGGCCCATGCCCGAGCTGTAGCTCCCGACGTGGCGGGCCAAGACCTCGGCCGGGACGTCGGCGACGGGGCGAGCCTGGGGCAGTCCAAACGGCTCGCCCTTCCAGATCGAGATGGCGGCCGCGAGGATCGGGGTCCGGTGGACGCCGTCGTCCGTGGCCTCGATGGCGTACGTCGTCCCCGGCAGGTCGCCCTCGGCACGCTCGCGCCAGAGGCCGGTCTTGACCTCGGCGCCTTCGCCCCAATGCCCCACGAGGGGCCACGGCTCGTCCTGGACGAACCGGCCGAACACGTAGCGGCTGGCGGCGCCGTCCGCCAGCGTCGGCGGGGCGAGGGCGGCGCGGACGAGCGAGTCGGGCACGATCCGCCCCGTCCAGAACGCGTCGTCGAAGGCGAGGAGGTCCTCGACCGACGCGTGGACGGCGTTGCCGTCGCCGCCGGCCCATGCGATCCATGGGACCTCGCCCGACGGTCCGACGAACGCGTCCGTCATCCCGGCCGGCTCGAAGACCCGCTCCCGGAGGACCTCGCCGTGCGGCTGCCCGGTCAGGGCGCCAAGGAGCCAGGCGAGCGCGGCGTAGTTCGCGTTGTCGTACGCGAACGCGCTCCCGGGCGCGAAGGCGAGGCCCGGCCGGTGCTCGGCGATGAGGGCCCGCGCCATCGCCGACGTCACGGGCCGCGTGGTGTCGGCGTGCGCGGTGATCGTCGTCAGGAAATGGAGGCCGGCCGTCTGGTCGAGAAGGTGGCGGACCGTGACCTCGGGGTACGGCCACGCGTCGAGGTGCCTGGCGACGGGGTCGTCCAGGCCGATCCGGCCGTCGGCGACGAGCGAGAGGACGGCCGCCGCCGTCATCTGCTTCGAGACCGACGCGACGTAGAGCGGCGTCTCGGTCGTGACCGGCCTGCCCGCGTGTGCGCCGGCGGCGTAGCGGTAGACGACGGCGCCGCTGGCGTCGGAGATGGCGAGGGCCCCGCTGAAGAGACCGTCGGCGTGGAGCGCCGCCAGCGCGGAATCGAGCCGGGCCGCTCGCTCGGCGCCGGCGTTGCCGGTCGGTTGGGCGTGGGCGGCAGTCGCGAGAAGGACGGCGGCGAGAAGGCGGAGCACGACGGGCCGAGGTGGTGGACGTCGCGAACCTATCGGGCCGCTGGCAGGGCAACCGTCACGAATCGTCACGGGAACTCACCGCCGTCCCGCCCGGAGCGACCCGATCCCGAACAGCGCCGCGACGACGGCCAGCGCGAGGGCGATGGCCCCGTCGCCGCCCGCGTAGGCCGCGTACGCGATCCCGCCCGTCCCGACGGCGCCGACGGCGGCGGCCAGCCCGCGGACCGACCGCGCCAGCCGCTCGGTCGCCGCGACGGCCGCCGGGTCGCGGACGGTGAGCGCGCCCGCCTCGGCCTCGGCGAGGACCCGGTCGGCCCGGGCCGGGAGGCCGAGCAGGAGCCGCCCCGCCGACTGGACCTCGGCCCACAGCGCTCGCCCGATCTCGGGGACGGCCTCGCGCGTGAGCGGCCGGATGTGCGGCTCGATCACCCGCAGCGGGTTGACGTTCGGGTCGAGCGCGGTGCAGAGGCCGATGAGCAGGAGCGCCGTCCGCTCCAGGAGGATCCAGTCGCGAGGGACGCGGAAGGCGCTCGTGAGGTCGGTCACGGAGACGCCGAGGTCGGCCATCGTGTCAAACGTCTCGGCGTGCTGGGCCATCGCCGCCTCGAGCGTGAGGTCGCCGAGCCGCCACGCCATCGGGTCGACGCCCCGGAGCATCCGCTCGTGGACGCCCTCGATCAGCTGGCGGACGGCCGCGTTGGCCTCCCGCGATCCGCCGTCGGCCGTGAACCCCATGACGTCGAGGGCGGCCGTCACGCGGGCGGCGTCGCGGGCGAGGACGCCGGCGACCATCTCGGCGAGGCCGCGCCGCATCTCGGGCGTCAGCCGGGCGACGGCGCCGAAGTCGAGGAACACGAGCTCGAACCCGTCGGGCTGGGCGGCGTCGGGGCGGACGAGGAGGTTGCCCGGGTGCGGGTCGGCGTGGTAGAGCCCGTCGCGGAAGATCATGGCCCCGTACGTGTCGAGGATCCGCTCGGCCAGCGCCGGCCGGTCGACGCCCGCGGCGTCGAGGGCCTCGAGGTCACCGGCCTTGATCCCGTCCACGAACTCGGTCGTCAGCACGCGCCGCGTCGAGCGCTCGGGGACGACGGCCGGGACGCTCACGCCACGTCCCAGATTCCGCCCGATCTCGGCCGAACTCGCGGCCTCCCGCTCGAAGTCGAGCTCGCCGAGGATCACGTCCTCGATCTCCCGGAACTGCTCCCGCAGCCCGCGGACGCCGAACACGCGCCCGACGGCCCGGAGGATGGTCTCGATGGCGCGGAGGTCGAGCCGCGCGATGGCGTCGATGTCGGCGTGCTGGACCTTGACGGCGACCGGGCGGAGGGCCCCCGCCGCGCCGTCGCCGCCGGCCGAGGCCGCCGCGGCGCCGCGGCCGGGCGGGGCGGGCGCCGGGAGGCGCGTCGCGCGGTGGCCCTGCGCCCGCGCCGCGCGCGGGGTCTGATACACCGCGCCGCGCCCCCGAGCCTCCGGG
>JAAXJP010000172.1 GCA_012269805.1 Rubrivirga sp. | reverse complement strand
CCGCGGGCCCAGGCCGAGGCTCCGCCGCCACCGCCGCCCGCGCCGCGCCTCCGCTCTGTGGTCGAGGCCGAAGAGGCCGCGCGGGCCCGTACCGACTCGACCCGCCTCTCGCCGGCCGACACGGCGAGCGGCCAGCGGACGGAGTACGCGCCGCTCGACGAGGAGTCCGAGCTGTAGGGCCTACCCCAGCCCGAGGTCGCGGGCGAGCGCGTCCGCCGCGGCGTGGAGCGCGTCGAGGTCGCCCACGTTGTCGACCACGCGGTCGGCGCGGGCGCGGGCCACGTCTGGGTCGATCTGATGCCGCATCCGCGTGCGGACGGCCGCCTCGGACACCCCGTCGCGCGCCGCGGCGCGGGCCACGCGGACGTCGACCGGCGCGTCGACCACCACGACCTCGTCGACCACGCGGTCGCCCCCGGTCTCGAACAGGAGCGCGGCCTCGTAGACCAGCACGCGGACGCCCTCGGCGCGGGCCTCTGCCTTCGCCTCTTCCAACGCCTCCCGAACGGCCGGGTGGACGATGGCGTTGAGCGCGGCCAGTTCGGCCTCGTCGCCGAACACGCGGCGCGCCAGCCCGGCCCGGTCCAGTGCGCCGTCGAGGCCGAACGTCTCGGCCCCGAACCGCGCCACGAGCTGGCGGCGGACGTCGGGGTCCTCGGCCATGAGCCGCTTGGCGAGGTCGTCGGCGAGGAGCACGCGGACGCCGTCGTAGCCCGCCAGCCGCGCCGCCACGGCCGACTTCCCGCTCCCGATCCCCCCCGTAAGGCCGACGGTCGTCACGGCGGTCAGAACGGAGCGTCGTGCGTGATGGCCGAGGCGATCCGCCAGCCCTGCTCGGGGTCGGGGACGAGCGCGTACGTGGTCGCGTAGCGCCACGACATCCGGCTCTTGGGGCGGCCCAGGCGCCAGTCGACGCGGGCGAGCGTGTGGCCCGGCTCCTGCTCGAGGACCGTCACCCTCGACACCTTCGCCTTCTTGACGTCCCACGCGCGGTGGAGGTCGAGGAGCGCGCGGACGCTGTCGAGCACGGCCTCGGCCGAGGCCGCCGCGGCCGTCTCGCCGTCGCGGACGAACAGGCACGGCGTGACGTAGCACGCCGCGATGCCGGCCGCGTCGTACGCCTCGAACGCCCGGCCGTACGCCGCGAAAAAGGCCCGGAGGTCGCCGTCGGCCCCCACTACGCGACCTCGGCGATGACCTCGATCTCGACGAGCGCGCCGACCGGCAGGCGGTCTACGGCGACCGCCGAGCGGGCCGGCCGGTGGTCGCCGAAGGCCTCGGCATAGACGGCGTTCATGGCCTGGAAGTCGTCCATCGTGTCGAGAAAGACCGTCGTCTTGACGACGTCCGAGAGGTCGGCGCCGGCGGCCGCCAGCACGGCGCGGATGTTCCGGAAGACCTGCTCGGTCTGCGCCGCCACGTCGTCGCCGACGAGGGTGCCCGCCTCGGGGTCGAGGGCGACCTGGCCGGAGCAGAACAGGAGCCCGCCCACGCGGACGGCGTGGCTGTACGGGCCGACGGCGGCGGGGGCGCCGGGAGCGGAGAGGACGTCCATGAAGGGCAGGGAGGGAAGCGCGGAGGATACCGCCGGGCCCCGTCGGGGTTCAGCCGCGGACGTCGAGCAGCCGGCGGCGCAGCGGGCCGACCCGGTGGGCCGTGCGGAGCACGTGGTCGCGTGCCGTCGCCCACGGTTCCGGGAGCGTCACGAGCCGCCCGAGGCGGACGGCCTGCCGGACCGTGGCCTCGACGTGCGGCTGGCGCTCGGCCTCGTACGCGTCGAGCCGGTCGAGCGGGGCGCCGCGCGTGACCTCGGCCAGGAGCGGCGCGAGGGCGCGGACGTCGCGGAGCCCGGCGCCGAGCCCCTGCCCGAGGAACGGCGGCATCTGGTGCGCCGCGTCGCCGGCGAGCACGAGGCGCCCGCGCCGCCACCGGCTCGCGACGAGATCGTGGAACGTGTACACCGCCGCCCGCTCGATCGCGATGGCCTCCGGGTCGACGTACGGAGCGAGACGGGCGCGGACGGCCTCCGGCTGGCGCGCTCCCTCGGCGTCGGCGGCGGCGCTCAGCATGAACTCCCAACGGCGGCGCGGGTCGGCGAACGGGACGTAGGTCGCCGGGCCCGCAGGGTCGGCGACTTGGAGAAGCCGGCCAGGGAGTGCTCGGCCCGCCTCCGCGTCGCGGAGGAGCACGTCAACGACGAGCCACGACTGGTCGAACCCGCTCCCTCGGAGGTCCGCCCCGACGGCCTCGCGGACGAGGCTCCGCGCGCCGTCGCACCCGACCGCGAGCGCTGCTCGGACCCTGAACGGTCCTCCCGGCCCAATGCCGGACACCACGACGCCGTCGCCGACGTCCTCGACCCGCTCGACCGCGTGCCCGAGGCGGACCTCCACGTCGGGGAGTGTCGCCAACCGCCGGCGGAGCGCCCGCTCGACCGTCGGCTGGTGGACGAGGAGGCCGGACGGGAAGCCGGTGGGCGGCGCCTCTCGCGGGCGTCCGCGGAGGAGGAGGCGTCCGTAGCGGTCCACGAGGTCGAACCCGTCGAGCGGCCGGCCCTCCACCTCGACGCCCGCCTCGGCGAGGGCTCGGAGCGCGTGGCCGTCGAGGTGCGCCGCGCGGGGGAGCGAGTGCGGCGCGGCCTCCCTCTCCAGCGCGAGAACCCGAAGTCCGCGCTGCCCGAGGTGAGCCGCCAGCGCCGCGCCGACCGGCCCGAGGCCGACGATCGCGACGTCGTAGGGAGGCGGGAGCGGCACGCAGGAGAAACCCCACCGGGCGCGCCCGGATTCAACCCGTCCCTTCTCTCCCCACTCTTCCATGACCGACCACTCCGTCAAGAAAGTCGACTCCGCCGCCTCGCCCGAGGGCGACCTCGGCCAGACCTACCTCGTCTCCGGCACGTCCGTCGCCATGCGCCTCTGGAAAGAGAGCGCCGGCGAGTCCGGCGAGGACCACACCCGCCCCTACGAGACCGTCGGCTACGTCGTCGAGGGCCGCGTCGAGGTCCACGTCGGGGACGACGTGGTCACGTGCGGGGCCGGCGACAGCTACCTCGTGCCCGAAGGCGCCGTCCGCCACTACAAGGTGGTGGAGGACCTCGTCGCCGTCGAGGCCACGTCCCCGCCCGCCCGCGTCGACGACCGCGACGACGGCTAGCGCCCGCCGTCCAACACGTACCGAGCCCCGCCGCCAGCGATTGGCGGCGGGGCTCGGTACGTCGGAGCGTCCGCCTCGGTGAGCTCGTTGGCCGACCGAGGTGGGCGGTCCCAGCTACTGAACCGTCGTGATCTGGACGTCGCCGAACTCGGCCAGCTGGTCCTCGACCACGCTCCGGTCGCCGACGACCACGATGGCCGCGTTGTCACCATGGAGGTACTCGGCCGTCACGCGGCGGACGTCCTCCGGCGTCACGGCGTAGACGCGCGTGACGTAGTCCTCGAGGTAGCTCCGGTCGAGCCCGTGGAGGTCGAGGAAGGCGAGGTACGAGGCGATCCCCCCGGCCGACGAGTTCTGGAGGACGAACGTCCCGGCGAGGTAGTTCTGGATGCCCTCGAGCTCCTCGGCGGAGGGCGCCGTCGTGGCGAGGCTGTCGATCTCGTAGAGGATCTCGGAGATGGCCGGCCCCGTCGAGGGCGTCACGACGGCCGCCTGCTCGGCCCAGTAGGCGTCGCGGTAGCGCGTCGAGACCGACGAGCCGGGGCTGTAGGTGTAGCCCTTGTCCTCGCGGATGTTGCGCGTGATGCGCGAGCCGAAGCTCCCGCCGAGGAGCGCGTTCGTGACCTGGAGCGCGACGTAGTCCTCGGCCGAGGGGTCGATGGTCGGGAGGCCGACGTAGACGTTCGACTGGGCCGCGCCGGGCTGGTCGACGAGCACGACGCGCCGCCCGCTCGTCGGCTCGGGCGGCGCCGGCTGGCTCATGCCCGGGCCCCCGGCCCAGTCGCCGAACGCCTCGCGGATGGCCGCCTCGACGGCGTCCTCGTCGAACTGGCCGACGACGTAGAGCCGCGTCCGCCGCGGGCCGACGTTCGCCTCGTAAAAGGCGCGGACGCCGCTGGCGGTGGCCGCCTCGATGTCCCCGGCGTCGGGGAGGATGACCTGGGCGTAGGGGTGGTCGCCGTAGAGCGTCTCGTAGAAGGCGGCCTGGGCGAGCGTGCCCGGCTGCGAGGTGGCGACGGCGGCCCCGCGGAGCGCGTCGCGCTGGACGCGCTCGAACGCGTCCTCGGGGAAGGCCGGGTTGCGGAGGACGTCGCCGATGAGGCGGACGAGGTCGGGCGTGAACTCGCTCAGGACGCGGCCCGTCACGAACGTCTGGTCGAGCCCGGCGCCCGCCGAGACGGAGCCGCCCATCTCGGCGGCCTCGCGCGCGATGGCCTCGGCCGAGCGCGTCGTCGTGCCCTCGGTCAGGAGCGACGTCATGAGGTCGGCGCGGCCCGTCTCGTCAAGCGCCTCGTCCACGTTGCCGACGCGGACGACGGCGTAGACGTTGGCCTTGGGGAGGCTGCCGTAGGGGACGAGCGTGACGTCGACGCCGTTGTCGAGCGCGAACGTCGTGCCCTCGGGGATCTCGAACGGGAGCGGCGGCCCGGGCTCGGGCGGCGTCGAGGGGAAGCCTTGCGCGAGGGCGGGGGCGGCGAGGGCCAGGAG
>JAAXJP010000689.1:1855-4644 GCA_012269805.1 Rubrivirga sp. | reverse complement strand
GCCCCCGGTGGTACCGGAGACGCCCGTCGGTCCGATCCCGTCCCGCCTCGGCCCCGCCCCCGAGGGGGTCGACGACCTCGAGCTCGACGACGACCCCGACCGCACGTTCTGGCAGCTCCACGGCCGCTACCTCCTGTCGCCCGTCCGCTCCGGTCTCCTCGTGGTGGACCAGCGGGCGGCGCACGAGCGGATCCTCTACGAGCGCGCGCTCTCGACGATGGCGAGCGGGATGGCCGCTAGCCAGCAGCTCCTGTTCCCGTTCACCGTCGACCTCGGCGCGGCCGACCGCGAGCTGCTCGCCGAGATCCTCCCCGACCTCGCCGCGCTCGGGTTCGAGATGGAGGTCAAGGACGGCCGGCCCATCCTCGTCCGCGGCGTCCCGGCCGACGTCACGCTGGGCGACGAGCGCGAGGTGCTCGACGACCTCCTCGCCCAGTTCCGCCGCAACCGCCGGAGCCTCCGGCTCTCGGCCCGTGAGAACCTCGCCCGGAGCATGGCCGCCCGGAGCGCGATCCGCCCCGGCCACGTCCTCGGGCCCGCCGAGGCGCGCCTCCTCGTCGACCAGCTGTTCGGGTGCGACGACCCGTTCAGCGACCCCGCCGGCCGGCCGACCATGACGCGGGTGACCATGGAGGAGGTCGAGCGCCGGTTCCGCCCCCGGTGACGCTCGCGGCGCGCGTCCGCGACGGGCTCCGCGCGTGCGGGGTCGGCCCGGCCGGCCGCGTGCTCGTCGCCGCCAGCGCGGGCGCCGACTCGACGGTGCTCCTCCGGACGCTCGTCGGCCTCGGGCAGCCCGTCGTCGCGTGTCACGTCGACCATGGACTCCGAGAGGGGAGCGCGGCGGACGGCGACTTCGTGGCGACGCTGGCGGCCGACCTGGGCGTCGGGGCGGATCGGGTGGCGGTCGCCGTCGCGCCGGGGAACGTGCAGGCGCAGGCCCGGGCCGTTCGCTACCGTGCGCTGGCGGAGGCGGCCCGTCGGCACGGCTGCCCGTTTGTCGCGACCGGCCACACGGCCGACGACCAAGCCGAGACGGTCCTCGCCGCGCTCGTCCGGGGGGCTGGGCTCCGCGGGCTCGCTGGAATGCCGTCCACGCGGCCCCTGTCTGAGGGCGTGACGTTGGTTCGACCGATGCTCGACGTCCTTCGAGCAGAGGTCGAGGCGGAGGCCGAGTCGAACGGGTGGGCGTGGCGCGACGACCCCTCCAACACGACCGAGGCGTACCGCCGGAACTGGCTCCGTCGCAACGTGATGCCGCTGCTGAGGTCGCAAGGAGGTGAAGACGTGGCCCGTCGCGTCGCGGCCTCCGCCGCCACGGCGCGCGCGTCGGTCGGCCTCGTCCGGCGGACGTTGGCGAGCGTGAGCGACGCTCCCGGCCGCGTCCGCCTCGGTGCGCTATCGGGCCTGTCCGGTGAGGAAAGGGGGCTCGTCCTGGCTGAGGCCGTCGCTCAATGGGCCCCCGACGCCGTCCGCTCGCGCGCGCTGCTCGACCGGCTCGCCGCGCTCCTCGGGGCGGAGGTCGGCGCGCGCGTCGAGGCCGCCGGGCTCCGCGTCTGGCGCGAGGCCGACGCGCTCCGGTTCGATACTGGCTCGACGGCCGAGATCGCCGGCCGGCTCGTCGTCACTCCGCTCGATGCCGTCCCCGACACGTTCGACAGCGGCCCGAGCGAGGAGACCGTCGACGCGGATCGGGTGGAGGGGGACGTCGACGTGCGGGCGTGGCAGGAAGGCGACCGGATCCGCCCGCACGGGATGGAGGGCAGCCAGCTCGTCTCGGATCTGTTGCGGGACCGTGGCGTGGCCCGCGCCGACCGCGCCCGCGTGCCGGTCGTCCTCGTCGACGGCGAGGTGGCGTGGGTCGTCGGGCACCGGCTGGCCGCGTTCGTGGCCGTGCATCCGGAGACCCGCCGCGCGGCACGGTGGGCGTGGCACGCGGAGCCCGAGGGGCGGTAGCTTTCGGCTCGCACCCGGTCTCCTGATGCCCGAACTCGCCCCCGCCCCCGACGCCGTCACTTGCCGCGGGGAGCGGTTCAAGCTCTACCTCAGCGAAGAGCAGATCCAGACGCGGATCCTCGAGATCGGCCAGCAGATCGCGACCGACTACGCCGACCTCGGCGTCCCCATCCTCATCGGCGTGCTGAACGGCGCGTTCATGTTCACGGCCGACCTGATGCGGGCGATCCCGGCCGACTCGGAGGTCGACTTCTACAAGCTCTCCAGCTACGGCGAGCGGAAGGTGTCGAGCGGGCAGGTGACGGAGCTCAAGAACGTCGACGCGAAGCTGGAGGGCCGCCACGTGATCGTGGTGGAGGACATCGTCGACACGGGGCTGTCGATGAAGTACGTCCTGGACCAGATCGCCGCGCTCAACCCGGCGTCGCTCCGGTCGGTCACGCTCCTCCGCAAGCCCGAGGCGGCCAAGGTCGAGGTCGATGTGGACTACGTCGGGTTCGACATCGACAACCTGTTCGTCATCGGCTACGGCCTCGACTACGGCCAGCTCGCCCGCAACCTCCGGGCGATCTACATCCTCGACGAGACGGCGGAGGGCTGAGACCGGGCGCGTCGACGGGCCCGGCTCGCCGCCCTACAGCTCGAACCTCACGACGACCTGGGAGCGGAGGCCCGTCGGCTGGCCGTCGACCGTCGGCGGGGTGAACCGCATATCGCGGACGATCTCCTCCGCCAGCCCGTCGAGCCCGCCGCCGCGGGGCTCCGGCACGGCCGTCCGGACCACCCGGCCCGTGTCGTCGGTCTGGAACAGGACGAGCACGTCCCCGTCGATCCGC
>JAAXJP010000689.1:0-1845 GCA_012269805.1 Rubrivirga sp. | reverse complement strand
GGCCCCAGCGGCCGAGCGCGTCGGCGGCGAAGGCGCGGAGGGCGTCGGCGTCCGCTGCTGCCGCGTCGCGCGCGAGGTACGCGTCGTCGCGCTGCTGATACGCGAGGTCGCGGTCGGCGTAGGCGCGGTCGCGAGCGGCGAGGGCGTCGGCCAGCTGGCGGCGGGCGTCGGCGAGGGCGGCGTCGGCGGCCGGCATCCGGTTCTGACGGTCGGCCTGCTCCGCCCGCAGAAGGTCGAGGGCCCGGTCGCGGGCCTGGATGTCCGCGCGGAGACGGTCCACCTCGGCCCGGAGGTCCAGGACCTCGCTGGACGCCCGACCGCGACGCGGGGCGCGGGACCCGGCGGCGTCCGCACGTGCACGGAGCACGCCGAACTCGGCGGCGAGGCGCTCCCGCTCCGACCGTGCGCGCACCAGCGCAGAAGCGAGCTGGTCGCGCTCAAGCACGAGCCGGTCGCGCTCAAGCACGAGCCGGTCGCGCTCGCGGGTCACGTCCGCCAGCGCGCGTTGGGCAGCCGCGGCCTGCGCCGTCCACCTCAAGGTCCGAGGCGAGCGGCGTGCGAAGTCGCGCTCGGCGGCGAGGCGGTCGCGCTCCTCGGCGAGCCGCTGCCGGTCGGCCACGAGGCGGCTGAGCTCGCCGCGCAGCCGGGCCAACTCTCCGTCTCGCGTCGTCTCCGGGCGGGACGGAGAGGACAGGCGGGGCCCAAACACGCGCTCGGCCCGGCGTCGGGGGGGCGCGGGACGGCGGCCGAGACCGTCGGGGTCGTCCGCGACGGTCAGGCGGGCCGCGCCCGTCCCGCGTGGTCCGTCAGTCGGCTCGTAGCGCACGTAGGCCGAGGTGGGCCCGGCGAGCGAAAGGATGGGCTCCCGCGCGACGAGGCGGACGCTTCGGCCCCCCGCGGCGAAATAGAGGCCGTCGCCGTCGAACTGGCCGGCCCGCCGGGCACCCGCGAACGGCCGCTCCGACACGGTGTACGTCCCGTCGCCGGGCACGCCGATCGTGAGGACGCCGAACGGGGCCTGCGCCAAGGGCTCCCCCGTCGTCGCGACCCGCGTTCCTCCGATCGACAAGACGGGGTCGACGAGCCGGAACGAGGTCTGCGCCGACACCAGCGGGGCGGACAGGGCGACGAGGAAAGCGAGGAGAGACCGCATGGAAAGGGGAGGGGCCGGCCGGCTCAGAGACAGGGCCACACCGTGGGCCTCGGCGGAGCCGTTTAGGTGGACGCGATGCAACGCCACCGTGACCGTTTCGGTCCGAATCCGCCGCGTGCGACGGGCGGCAGCCCTAGCCGCGGTCCCGGTCGTCGTAAAAGCGCTTGAGCCGGGCGGGGTCGGCCCCGAGAAGCCAGGCCGTCCAGAGGCCCGCGTTCCGGAGCTGCTGGCGCACGGCTCCGTGCCGCTCGAACCGACGGGCCGACGTCCGGACCTCCGCGTCGAGGAACGCGAACCGGCCGCGCCGCCGGAGCGCGCGCACGGCGTCGAGGTCCTCGAAGATCGGCTGGTCCGGAAACCCGCCGACGGCATCGAACGCGCCGCGCCGGACGAACAGCGCGCGGTCGCCGAAGGCGAACCGGTGCCACCGCATCCAGAGCCGGGCGCTCCACGCCCGCAGGATCCCGCGCCCGACGGGACCGAGCGCGCCGCCGTCCAGGTGGAACGCCGTCCGGAAGCACCCGGCGACGACGGCCGGGTCCGACAGGGCCGACCGGATCGCGCCCAGCGCGTCGGAAGGCAGTCGCGTGTCGGCGTGCAGGAACAGGAGGGCGTCGCCCGCGGCCGCCGCAGCGCCGTCGTTCATCTGGCGGGCACGGCCCCGCGCGCCGCGGACGACGCGGACCCCGTCG
>JAAXJP010000314.1 GCA_012269805.1 Rubrivirga sp. | reverse complement strand
GTGTACGACCGGAGCGTCCGCCACCAGCTCGACTCCCTCCGCGGCCAGCTCGCCCAGCGCGCCGCCGTCAGCCTGAACTAACCCCGCCGGCCCCGTCCGCCTCGGCCCCGAGGCGGCCCCGGCCGGCCCTCCGTACTCCACCGACATGGCTACTGCGATTCGCCCCGACGAAGTGACCGACGTGCTCCGCCAGGAGCTCGGCAACTTCTCCTCTGAGACCGACACGTACGAGGTCGGCACCGTGCTCCAGGTGGGCGACGGCATCGCCCGGCTCTACGGGCTCTCCAAGGTCCAGGCCGGCGAGCTCATCGAGTTCCCCGAGTCCGGCGTGACCGGGATGGTCCTCAACCTCGAGGAGGACAACGTCGGCGCCGTGCTCTTCGGCGACGCCGAGGCCGTCAAGGAGGGCCACGAGGCCCGCCGCTCCGGCCGCATCGCTTCGATCCGCGTCGGCGAGGGCATGCTCGGCCGCGTCGTCGATCCGCTCGGCAACCCGGTCGACGGCAAGGGCCCGATCGCGGGCGAGACCTACGAGATGCCGATCGAGCGCAAGGCGCCGGGCGTCATCTACCGCGAGCCGGTCACGGAGCCGCTCCAGACGGGCATCAAGGCCATCGACTCGATGGTCCCGATCGGCCGGGGCCAGCGTGAGCTCGTCATCGGCGACCGCCAGACGGGCAAGACGGCCGTCCTCATCGACACGATCCTGTCGCAGAAGACGACGCACGACAGCGGCGACAAGCCGGTCTACTGCATCTACGTCGCCGTCGGCCAGAAGGCCTCGACGGTGGCCACGCTCCAGGCGGCCCTCGAGAAGTACGGCGCCATGGAGTACACGGTGATCGTGAACGCGCCGGCCTCGGCGCCCGCGCCGCTCCAGTTTATCGCGCCGTTCGCGGGCGCCTGCATCGGCGAGTACTTCCGCGACACGGGCCGCCACGCCCTCTGCATCTACGACGACCTCTCGAAGCAGGCCGTCGCCTACCGCGAGGTCTCGCTCCTCCTCCGGCGCCCGCCGGGCCGCGAGGCGTACCCCGGCGACGTGTTCTACCTCCACTCGCGGCTGCTCGAGCGCGCGGCCAAGATCACGGCCGACGATACGATCGCGAAGGACATGAACGACCTCCCGGAGTCGCTCCGGGGCAAGGTCCAGGGCGGCGGCTCGCTGACGGCCCTCCCGGTCATCGAGACCCAGGCCGGCGACGTCTCCGCGTACATCCCGACCAACGTGATCTCGATCACGGACGGCCAGATCTTCCTCGAGTCGAACCTGTTCAACTCGGGCGTCCGGCCGGCCATCAACGTCGGCATCTCGGTGTCCCGCGTGGGCGGCAACGCGCAGATCAAGGCGATGAAGAAGGTCTCCGGCACGCTCCGGCTCGACCTCGCCCAGTACCGCAACCTCGAGGCGTTCGCCAAGTTCGGCTCCGACCTGGACCCGGCCACGCAGCGCCAGCTCAACCGCGGCGCCCGCCTCGTGGAGGTCCTCAAGCAGGGTCAGTACGAGCCGGTCCCGGTCGCCGAGCAGGTCGCCGTGATCTACGTGGCCGGCAAGGGCCTCATCGACGCGGTCCCGGTCGCGCAGGTCCGGGCGTGGGAGAAGGACTACCGCGAGGCGCTCCGCCTCAAGCACGCCGACCACCTGAGCTCCGTGGCCACGAGCGGCACGATGTCCGACGAGGCCGCGTCCACCTTCGAGCAGGTCGCCACCGACGTCGCCGCGAAGTACGCATAACTGAGGGCACGGGGCGTGAGGGAAGGGGCTTGAGGTCCGCTTCCCCGCCCCTTGCCGCTTGCCCCATACCCCATGGCCTCTCTCCGAGACATCCGCGACCGGATCGGTTCGGTCCAGAACACGCAGCAGATCACGCGCGCCATGAAGATGGTCGCGGCGGCGAAGCTGCGGAAGGCCCAGGAGCGGATCTTTGGCGCACGGCCGTACGCGTTCAAGATCCGCGAGATGATCGGGCACCTCCGGGCCCGCCTCGACGTCACGACGCACCCGCTCTTCGAGGAGCGGGAGGAGGTCCGCGGCGCGCTCCTCATCGTGGTCACGAGCGACCGCGGGCTGGCCGGCGCGTTCAACGCGAACCTCCTCAAGGTGGCCGAGGCGACGATCGAGGAGCGGTTCCAGGCCCAGCGTGACGCGGGGACGCTCAAGATCCTGGCCGTCGGCCGGAAGGCCCACGAGTACTTCGGCAAGCGCGGGTTCACGCTCGTGGGCGACTACCAGGGCGTGTTCAACGACCTCCGCTTCCCGCTCGCGGGCGAGGTCGTGGACCGGGCCGTCGAGGGCTTCCTCGCCGAGGAGTGGGACGTCGTGGAGGTCATCTACAACGAGTTCAAGAACACGATCACGCAGAACCGCGTGGCCGAGCAACTCCTCCCCATCCCGGCGGAGACGTTCTTCACGCCCCTCATGGAGGAGTCGGACCAGATCGACACCGAGGCCGACGAGGCCGGCGACGTGGAGTACCTCTTCGAGCCCTCCCCGGAGGTCCTCTTGGAGCGGCTCATCCCGGAGTACCTCCAGTACCAGCTCTGGCGCGCGCTCCTCGAGTCGAACGCGTCCGAGCAGGGCGCCCGGATGGTGGCCATGGACAACGCCACGACGAACGCCGGCGAGCTCCTCAAGGACCTCAAGCTGACGTACAACCGGGCCCGCCAGGCGGCGATCACGACGGAGATCATCGAGATCAGCTCGGGCGCCGAGGCGCTCCAGGCCGGGTAGAGCTCCGCGTCCCGTATCGATTCCCGACGCCGGGGGCCGCGCGCCTCCGGCGTCTTTTGTCTGACGGCGGAGCGATCCGCCTCGGTGTGGGAGTGGAAGAGGCACCGGCCCGCTTTGGGGTCTATGACGGACTCGCGTGACGGGCGAGGTCGGCCGCCTCGGTCCGGTCGTGCCGTATCCTGTGGGCCCCACCCGCTCGACGTCCGCACGGGCGGCGGAGCGGTCCCTGTTCCCTGCACGCCAGAATGATGAGCCGGTCCCGGAAAAAGACCCCCATCTCGGGAGTCACCACCGCACCCACGGAGAAAGACGACAAACGGGCGGCCAACCGGAGGCTCCGGCGGGAGGTCCGCAAGCGGCTGGCCGAGGGCGGGGACGCGACGGCGCTCCCAGACCTCCGCGAGATCAGCGACGCGGGGGCGATGGCGAAGGACGGGAAGACCCGGTTCGATCCCGGCCAGCGGCCGGAGGAACTCCGGAAGTAACCCGCGCCGGCCCCAGCCGGCCCCCTCCCGCCGAGGCGGCCATAAAAAACGCCCGGCGCCGAGAGGGCGCCGGGCGGGGTACCGCGTACGGGATTCGAACCCGTGTTACCGCCGTGAGAGGGCGGCGTCCTAGGCCTCTAGACGAACGCGGCGGGTCTGAGGCGCCCGGCACCGGCCGGGCAGGACGACGAAGGTAAACAGGAAAACCGGCCCTAGCGATCCTCCAACGCCATCTTCACGTGCTCGATGCCGGCTTCGTCGAATGGCCTCCCGACAGGCCGGAAGCCGAACGACGCGTACAGGTCGGCGACGTAGATCTGGGCGTGGAGGACGAACCGGCGGTGGCCGGCGGCGCGGGCGTCGGCGAGGGCCCGGGCGACGAGGGCGCGGCCGAGGCCGGAGCCCCGGGCCTCGGGCACGACGGCGAACCGCTCCAGCTTGACGGTCGCCTCCCCGGCCGGGGCCCGCACGAGCCGCCACCGGGCGCAGCCGACCGGCCGTCCGTCGCGCTCGGCCAAAAGGTGATGGACCGTGACCCCGCGTGCCTCGGGGGCGTCGTGGGCGTCCCACTCTTCCTCCGGCGGGCACGCCTGCTCCTCCACGAACACCCGCTGGCGGACGGCCCGGACGGCCTCCCAATCCGCCTCGGTGACGGCCTCACGGATCTCGGGCTCGCTCACAGCTGGTCGGCGAGGAACGCGGCGATGCGGCTCTGAACCGTCCCGTCTGCGAGCAGCCCGTCGCGCGTCACGTCGTCGACGATCTCGACGATGCGGGGACGTTCGGCCGTCGAGGTGAGCGCGGCGTCGAGGCTTGCCAGCTGGTCGTCTCCCACGACGGGGTCGCCGCCGGCGTGGAAGGCGAGGACGGCCGGGAGCCGGTCGGTCGGTCGGAGGCGGGCGGGGGAGAGGCGCGCGAGGCCGAGGCGGGCGCCCTCGACGTCGACCGTCCCGTCGCGGAGTCCGAAGACCGGGGCCAGAAGGGCGTCGAGGGCGGGGTACGGGTCCAGGGGCGTGTTGCCGAGGAGGCGGGAGCGGGCCTCGTCTCGGAACGAGTCGGCGAAGAGGTCGGTCGGCGCTCCGAGCGTCACGACGGCCTGGGCGTCGGCGCCCCGGATCGCGGCGAGGAGCGCGACGGTCCCGCCGCGCCCGACCCCGACGAGGCCGAGGCGGGACGGGTCGGTCCGGGGGACGCGGTCGAGCACGCCGGCGATCGCCCGCACGTCGCCCGCATCGGCGACGTACGGGCTGGGCTCGAACTGCGACCGCGCCGCATCGTCGTCGACCACGAGCGGCTCGCCCCGGTAGGCCATCACGATCTGGACGGCGTTGTCGACGAGGAAACCGAACGACTCGGCCGTGAGGAGGTCGGCCTCGGTGGCGCCGTCGGTGCCGTCCGTCAGCACGAGGACGGTCGGGAGACGGGTCG
>JAAXJP010000195.1:887-4652 GCA_012269805.1 Rubrivirga sp. | reverse complement strand
GCGCCGGGCTCCACGTCGGCCGCCTCGGGGCATCGGTGGAGGAGGCCGTCGGCGCCGTGATCGACCGGGTCAGGGTCGTGTTGAACCCGGACGAGAGCGAGACCGGCGACGAGTTAGTGTTGTTCGCCGTGCCGGCCTCGTTGAGGATCTCGGCCGAGCCGATGGAGCTGCCCGGGAGGACCACCGCGCTGTTGCCGGCGGTGGTGCTGTTGAACGTCGCCGAGTTGCTGCCCGTCCCAAGCCGAGTGATCGACCCGGCCCCGGCGTTCCCGTCGACCTGGAGGGCGGTGCCCGACGGTCCAGCGATCTCGAAGAACCCGCCAGTGCCGTTGATGTCAGGCTCGACGCGCGTGTGGGACACGCCGTCCTCCCGAAGGAGGCGCATGGCGCCGCCCTCACCGACCCAGTCGTTGATCCAGGCGTTGACGAACCCGGCGTTCGGGTCGGCCGGGTTCTCGGTCGTGTACGCCTGGAAGTTCGACTGCGTGTCGACCGAGCCGACGTTGACCGTCTGGTTGTCGAGGATGAGGAGGTCCTCCCCAACGCCCGGCAGGAGTGTG
The DNA here is from genome assembly GCA_012269805.1 of Rubrivirga sp. Lineage (GTDB taxonomy): Bacteria > Bacteroidota > Rhodothermia > Rhodothermales > Rubricoccaceae > Rubrivirga. The sequence continues at coordinate 4,092 of JAAXJP010000195.1, read as the reverse complement.
AGCGCGTCGGCGCCGGAGCCCGTCGCGTCCGAGAACGCGAAGGCGCCCGGGCCCGGGTTCACGCTCGTCGATCCGTAGACGCGGAACTCCCACGTCCGGCCGCCCGAGATCGAGCGGAGGCGGAGCCGCGTGAGGTTGTCGTTCGTGAACACCGTCGTGATGTCTCGGACGAGGAAGCCCGCGGCCGAGCCGCCGCTTGGGCCCTTGAACGAGATCGGGTTGCCGGGGACGATGTTGACGACGGGCCCGTTGTCGTACGAGTCCTGGAGCGTGTTGCCCGGGGCGAGCGACGACGACGGGTTCCCGCCGAAACGGACCGGCGCGCTGGCCGGCTCGTCGTTGACGGTCACGGTCAGCCACTCGGCGTCCGGCGTAAGCGGAGACTGGGAGCCGAGGACGACGAGGAACCGGCCAGCGGCGACCTCAGCCTCGTGCGTCTCCTCCCACATGACGGCGACACCATCCTTGGCGTCGTCCTCGGCCGAGTAGCCGCGGAAGGTGATCGTGTGGGCGCCGTCGGCGACGGGCTCGCCCTGGGCGTTGGAGAGGAATCCGGAATAGGTCATCCGGGCGAGCTGGTCGTCCGGGGTTTCGGCGGAGGTGAGGTCCTGGGCGAGCGCGGGGGCTGCGGACAGGAAAAGGAACGCGAGTGCGAGCGCGGCGGCGCGCGTCAGGGCGTGTCGGAAAGTCATGGCGATGGGGATGTCAAATGCGGGAGGGGGACGACCCGGTCAGGACTGCACCGGGGGGCCGTCCCTCGAGGGCGTCGGTCGCAGGCACCGGCGTGACACGCAGGCCGAGGACCGACGTCGGAGGGTTAGCGGACGACCGTGAAGCGGGTCGTGCCGACGAACGTGCCGACCGAGAGCCGGACGTGGTAAAGCCCGGGGGCGAGGCGGAGCGCGTCGAGCGGGGCCTCGTGCCACCCGGCCACCGTCTCTCCGTCGACAACGACGGCGACCTCGCGGCCGAGCGCGTCATAGACGGAGACGCGTGCGCGGGCGGTCTCTGGGAGTTCGAAGGGGATCCGCGCGCGAGTCGTCAACGGGTTCGGATACACCGACCGGAGCGCGACTTCTGTGGGGAGGCCGGCCTCGACAGCGGCTCCGAGAGCCGGGGCGACGTCCGGACCGCCGGTGGGATCCGCGAGCGGGACGAAAGCCCGGACCGGCGCGAGGGTGGCCCAGACGTGGACCTCGCCTGAGACGACTGGGGTCGCCGGGGAGACGCGGCCGACCACTTGGACCGCGCTGGACCCATTGTGGACCGTGACCCGGTGGGTCTCGACGTCCGAGAGGAGGACCGCCGTCGCGTCACTGGGCTGGGCCACGGAGGCGAACGAGAGGAGCGCGCCGGCGAAGAGTGGGGCGGCTCGTGAGAGTGGGCGCATAGCCATGTGGGGATGCGCGACCGGAGGACGTGGCCTCCCTCTCCCATCGGTCGCTGTACTGACAGAGAGAGGCGAGGGCCGACGAGAGCCGAGCCAGCCCTTCTCCTCCCACTACGAGAAACAGGGCCAGCCCGTGTCACAACGCTGGCGGCCCAAGCCGTTTCACAACAGGTGTTTATGACACCACCACGCCCCCACTTTCCTGCGGCGCCCTCCTAGAGGACGTCCACCATGCCCTGCTACGCGACCGCAGGCGGCTTGCCGTCAGGAGGGCCAGCTCCCCCGACCCCTCTGCAGGTCCAGAAACTGCCCGACGACGTCCTCGGACCAATACGGACCAGAGCGCCTGATGAACCCGACGTGCCCCCCATACTCCGGGAGGAGGAGCGTAACGTCCGGGTTGACCGCGGCGGCTTCGACGGGAAAGCACGACGGGGCGAGGAACGGGTCGTCGAGAGCGTTGACGAGAAGCGCCGGCACGCGGATCGCGGGGAGAACCGGGAGCGACGAGGCCCGCGCCCAGTAGTCCTCGGCGCTGTCGAACCCGTGGACGGGCGCCGTGAACAGGCCGTCGAACTCGCGGAACGTCCGAGCCCGGCGGACGGCCGCGGGGTCGGGGGCCCCGTCGAACCGGCCGGCCTTCTCGACCACCTTCTCCGTCAGCGAGCGCATGAACCGGAGCATGTAGACCCGCCGGCTCCAGGCCTCCATCGCCTCCGACGACCCCGCGAGGTCGACGGGCACCGACACGCCGGCCCCGGCGACCACGCGAGGGTCGAGGCCGCCGCCTTGTTCACCGAGCCACTTGAGTGTGAGGTTCCCACCGAGGCTGAACCCGACCACGGCCACCTCGACGGCGTCCTCGGCCAGGACGTGGTCCACGACCGCGCCGAGGTCGGCGGTCATCCCGCTGTGGTAGGCGCTGAGGAGCCGGTTCGGCTCGCCCGAGCACCCGCGCAGGTTCCACGCGCAGACGGCCCAGCCGCGCCGCGACAGCTCCCGTGCCATCCCCCGCACGTACGCCCGGTCGCTGCTCCCTTCCAGCCCGTGCGCGACGACGGCGACCGACGCGCCTTCCGGCCGGCCGACCCAGTCGAGGTCCAGGAAGTCGCCGTCGGCGAGTTCGAGCCGCTCGCGGCGGTACGCCACGCCGTCGACGCGGCGGAACAGCGTCGGGAGGACGGTCTGGAGGTGGCCGCTGCGGAGGGCCAACGGCGGACGGTACGGGGGCGGGTCGAACGTCACGGGCGGCCTCAAACGAAAAGCGCCCCCCGCGGGTGGCGGAGGGCGCTGCGCGCCGGGGAGGATTCGAACCCCCGACCTCAACATCCGTAGTGTCGCGCTCTATCCAGCTGAGCTACCGGCGCAGCGGACGGGTCACCCCGTCAGCGCGACGAAGATAGACCGCGCCCCGGACCGGCCTCAAGTGAAGAGCCGCGGAACGCGGCGGAAACCGGAGACCGAGGCGCCCCGGGTCACCCCCACGCCTCCCGACCGTCCAGAAACCAGAAGTGCCCCGTGGGGCCGTGGCCGCGACCGAGCGGAAGCGCGTGGCGGATCGCCTGCTGAACGTAGCGGCGGGCCCGCCCGACGGACTCCTCGAGGCCAAGCCCCCGGGCCAGGTTGGCCGCGATCGCGCTCGCGTAGGTGCAGCCCGTCCCGTGCGTGTGGGGCGTGTCGACTCGTTCCTCGCGGAAGACGGCCTCGCCGTCGGCCCAGACCAGGAGGTCGACGGCCTCGGCCTCGTCGTCGAGGTGGCCGCCCTTGACGAGGACCGCGGCGGGCCCGCGGCGGAGGATGGCGTCGGCGGCGCGG
>JAAXJP010000195.1:0-877 GCA_012269805.1 Rubrivirga sp. | reverse complement strand
CCTCGAAGCCGACCAGCCGCGATGCCTCGTGGGCGTTCGGCGTGGCGAGCGTCGCGAGCGGGAGCATCCGCCGGACCACGGCCTGGACCGCGTCAGGCTCCAGGAGCGGATGTCCGCTTTTCGAGATCATCACGGGGTCCACCACGACCGGCGCCAGCCCGTGCCGCCCGACCCCGTCGGCGACGGCCTCCACGACGTCCACCGAGGCGAGCATCCCCGTCTTGACCGCGCCAACCGGCAGATCGTCGGCGACGGCGTCGATCTGGGCGGCGATGACGTCGGTCGGCACGGCGTGCACGGCCGTGACGGCCCGGGTGTTCTGCGCCGTGATGGCGGTGAGGACCGACATCCCGAAGACGCCGTGCGCCTCGAACGCCTTGAGGTCGGCCTGGACGCCCGCGCCGCCGCCCGAGTCGGAGCCGGCGATGGTGAGCGCGGTGGGGATCGGACGGGACATGGAACCGGACGGGCGCGTGGGCAATGCTGCCCCTGAGGGGTCATCCCTCGAGGGCGTCGAGAAACTGGCGGACGGTGCGGGTGGCGTCCCAGGCGAACAGGAGCGACGAGATCGCGGCGGCCCCGTGGGCCCCGACGAGCCGGGCGATGCGGGCGCGCGGCGGCGTCATCCCGCCGAGGGCGAGGACCGGGAGGCCCGACCGGTCGGCCGCGAGCCGGAGCGGGTCGATGCCGGCCGGCACGGCGTCCGGGTGCGTCCGCGTGGCGAAGACGGGCGAGAACGTGGCATAGTCCGCCCCGCACTTCCGGGCCGCGAGCGCGGCGCTCGCCGAGTGCGCCGAGACGCCGACGGGCCCCGCCAGCCCCGCGCCGACGGCCTCCTCCACCGATGCCCCGAGGCGGCCGACGTGGAGCCCGGCGC